>JAZOXB010000033.1:0-4634 GCA_045659585.1 Faecousia sp.
ATTAGGCACAGCCGACATCATTAGCGTAGCGACATCATTGTGCAACAACATCATTTGCCGTAAGGCAAACATCATTCAAAAAGACACATCCGTCCTTTGGACGAAAGGGTCTTTTTGCTGGAGCGGGTGACGAGGCTCGAACTCGCTACCTCCACCTTGGCAAGGTGGCGCTCTACCGGATGAGCTACACCCGCATTTGCAGGAATTATTATACTCATAATTCCTGCATTTGTCAAGTACTTTTTTAAAATTTTTTGAATTTTATTTGGGCATAAAATCTGCAGGCTTCTCCTCACGGAGTTTAAAGTACCATTCGATAGCATCGGCAATTCTGCCACAGGCTTCACCGTCACCATAGGGATTGACTGCGTGGGCCATCTGTGCGTAGGTTTCGGGATCTTCCAGAAGCTGTGCACCCAGAGCCAGAACATCCTCGTACTCCACGCCTGCCAGCTTGACGGTGCCGGCGGCAACAGCCTCGGGGCGTTCTGTTTCCTTCCGCAGAACCAGAACGGGCTTGCCCATAGCGGGAGCCTCCTCCTGGAGTCCGCCGGAGTCGGTCATAACAAAATAACAACGAGCCATGAGGTTGTGCATCTCTTCTACATCTACAGGATCGATCAGATGGACACGGTCAATACCGCCCAGTTCTTCCTTAGCACATTCCCGAACAACGGGACTCAGGTGTACGGGATAGACAACCTCTACCTCGGGGTGGGTCTCTACCAGTTTCCGCACAGCAGAGAGGATATCATGCATGGGCTTGCCGTAATTTTCACGGCGGTGGCAGGTCAGAACGATAACACGACGGTTTTCGAAGTCCAGCTCGTTGAGGATCTCTGTAGAGAAACGGTAGTCCTCACGGACAGTGGTCTTCATGGCATCAATAACGGTATTGCCGGTGATGAAGATCTCGCCCTTAATAGCTTCCTTCTTCAGGTTCTCTGCATTGGCAACGGTGGGAGAGAAGTGGAGCTCTGCAATATCACCGGTAAGGGTACGGTTCATTTCTTCGGGGAAGGGGGAATACTTGTCATAGGTACGCAGGCCTGCTTCTACATGGCCTACGGGGATCTGCTGATAAAAGGCCGCCAGAGCACCTGCAAAGGTGGTAGAGGTATCTCCATGAACCAGGATCAGGTCGGGCTTTGCCTCTTGCAGAACAGACTCCATGCCCAGAATCGCACGGGTAGTGATGGAAGACAGGGTCTGTTGCTTCTGCATAATATTCAGGTCATAGTCACCCTTGAGCTTGAATATCTCCATAACGGAGTCCAGCATCTCTCTGTGCTGACCGGTGAGACAGCAAATGCTTTCAAAACATTCTCTTTCTGCCAGAGCCTTTACCAGAGGGGCCATTTTAATGGCTTCCGGACGGGTGCCGAAAACAGACATTACTTTAATCTTCTTTGTCATTTTTCTTCTCCTCTTCCTGTCTTCTGTGATGGTTCTTAATGATGAACAGTTGTAGACCTACGATCCCGACCAGCACCAGTGCCGCCAGGAAAATCAGGAACCGAACCTTGCCCTTATCCGTAAGAACTACGGCACTGATCCCCAGCAGAACCGTGATCAGGTAGGAGATCATAACCGCCTGCTTTTGGGAAAAGCCCATATCAATGAGCCGATGATGTACATGACCCCGATCTGCATGCATAGGACTCTGCCCCTTTGCCACACGGCGGATCACCGCAAAGCAAATATCAAAGAGCGGCAGTCCCAGCACCAGGAAGGGTACTACAAAAGAGATCATGGTATAGGTCTTAAAAAGACCGAATACAGACATAGATGCCAGCATAAATCCCAAGAAGGTGGAGCCTGTATCTCCCATAAAAATAGTTGCAGGGTTAAAGTTATAAGGCAGGAATCCGATACATCCGCCTAAAATTGCCGCCAGAACAAGGGCGGATGCCGTTGCATTGGCCTCCGGCACCAGAAGCAGTGCCACCACCATCATAGAGCCTGCGGAAATGGCGGAAACACCTGCCGCCAGACCATCCAGTCCGTCGATAAAGTTTACCGCGTTTGTCAGCATTACGATCCAGATCACACTGGCACTGTAGCTGAGCCACCGAGGTAACTCCCATCCCAGGACATGCTCGATCCGACAGCCATGAGCTACCACCACGATAGCCGCCACGATCTGGGTCAGGAATTTGGGGAGGGCTCGCAGAGTCTTGATATCGTCTACGATCCCCAGGATCACGATAATGACTGCGCCGATCAGCACACCGCGGAGCTCCTTGCTCATTTCTCCAAAGACCAAGAAACTGATCAGGAATCCGATGAAGATCCCCAGACCGCCCATACGGGGAATGGGATCATGATGCATACGACGCTTATCCTTGGGAATATCCATTGCACCCACTCGTCCTGCCAGCTTCTTTACAAGGGGAGTCAGGACGCAAGAAATACCTGCAGCCAAAAGAATGGTGTACAGCAGGCGCACAATGAATTCGGAATCTAAAACCATTTGTGACCTCCTTAAGGGAAAACGAAAGGCATACCGCTCCGGGACACTTCCCCTTTGCGTACGGGTCTACGAAAAGCCCCTCACCTTTATATAGTATTTGTTCATTCTACTTATTTTAACATATTTACAGCTGTTTCGCAAGTCCCGAAAACGGCCTCACAGCAGATTATACCTCTTTTACAGGCAGAAGCTGTGTCCATTGTGTAAATTATCGTTTAACATCCCATTCCTCCAAGGGAAGTCTCTGCATAGCACCGAAAATGCGGTTCTTGAGATCCGGATACTTCTGTTGCAGGTCGGCAATAAGATCCTTGGTCTCCTGACGCTTGGTACGCTTGTCTACGGGGCAACGGTTGTGGACGATAGGAAGACCTTCCCTCTCCACAAAGTTGGTAATGGTCTTTTCACTGAGATACATCATGGGACGGATCTGGGTCACCCCGGTGCGATCCAGGAAGGTCACAGGCTGGAAACAGCCGATCCGTCCTTCATATAACAAATTCATAAGGAAGGTCTCTACAGCATCGTCGTAATGGTGCCCGAGAGCTATTTTGGAAAAGCCTTGATCCAGAAGAGCTTGGTTGAGGGCTCCCCTACGCATTTTGGCACACATGGAACAGGGATTCTTTTCCTTCCGATAGTCGAAGATAATGGGTGCGATCTCGGTCTTAACGACTTTGAACGGTACATTCCATTCCTCACACTGACGGGCAATGGGCGAAAAGTCCATACCAAAGCCCAGATCGATGGAAATAGCCGTCAGCTCATAGGGCAGAGGGTAATATTCCCGCATAGCCGCCAGAAGTGCCAGAAGTGCGATAGAATCTTTTCCTCCGGAAAGACCTACGGCGATCCGATCATTGGCTTCGATCATTTTATAATCATCTACACAGCGGCGTACCATGCCCATCATCTTTTGCATTTTTCAACAGATCCTTTCTGTATTGGGAATTTTAATGAAAATTAGAGAGTGAGAAAACGAGAGAAAAAGAGAGAAAACAAGAGCATTTGCGAGTTCTCTCCATGTATCGTAAAATTTTTAAAAAAAGTCCTTGACATTGGGTTTTTTATGTGGTATAAAAAGGAGGCTTCGCGTAGATTATACGCAAAAATAACCCGTTTGTCAAAATATTTTATTATTATATTCGGAGGAAACATCATGTCCACTACCCTGGTCAGAAAAGAAGATGTGCAGCGCAAGTGGTACATCGTCGACGCAGCAAACCAGCCCCTGGGCCGCACTGCTGTTACCGTCGCCAACATCCTGCGCGGCAAAGTTAAGGCAGACTTCACCCCCAACGTTGACTGTGGCGACTACGTCATCGTCATCAACGCCGACAAGGCTATCCTCACCGGCAAGAAGCTGGATCAGAAGTACTATCGTCATCATTCCGGCTGGATCGGCGGCCTGAAGGAGACCAAGTACAAGACCCTCATGGCTGAGCGTCCTGAGTTCGCAATGGAGCTCGCTGTTAAGGGCATGCTCCCCAAGAACACCCACGGCCGCGCCGCTCTGGGCCGCCTGAAGGTTTTCAAGGGCACCGAGCATCCCCACGCTGCCCAGAAGCCCGAAGCTTGGGTTGACTAATCAGGAGGTAACAGATCATGTACGAAAGCAAGAGACAGTATCAGTACGGCACCGGCAGACGTAAGTCTTCCATCGCTCGCGTTCGCGTTTACGAGAACGGCACCGGCTCCATCATCATCAACGGCCGTGACATCGACGACTACTTCGGTCTCGATACCCTGACCCTCATCGTTCCTCAGCCCCTGGTCAGCACCGACACCATCGGCAAGGTCGACATCATCTGCACCGTCAAGGGCGGCGGCGTTACCGGCCAGGCCGGCGCTATCCGTCATGGCATTTCCCGTGCACTGCTGGGCGTTAACGCAGAATACCGTGCAACCCTGAAGGCTGCCGGCTTCCTGACCCGTGACCCCAGAATGAAGGAGAGAAAGAAGTACGGTCTGAAGGCCGCTCGTCGCGCTCCTCAGTTCAGCAAGCGATAATTTTAGTTCCCCAAGAGATAATTTTACCACATTTATTTGCCACTTTTGGCGTTTATTTGCGGCGAAACCCCGTCTTTTGGCGTAATGAGATGTGCAAAATTGCCCTCCCCTGTCCTGCGTAAGTAACAAGTAAGGAACAGGTAAGGAACAA
>JAZOXB010000034.1:0-9911 GCA_045659585.1 Faecousia sp.
CTGCTTCCAAATTTTAAGTCGCTCAGATCCAGGCTTGTCTCAAAAGGCAAGACACTGTCCGGCGTCCGAATGATGTTGGAAAGACCTAATAGCATCGCAATCTCCTACTCCATAGTCGTACGCCCTATATTATAAATCATAGATACCCTTTTGTCAAATGTTTTTTTCCTGTTTTTCGGGTTTATTTTATTTATTTTTTATTGTTTCTCAGATTTCCTCACAGGGTGCTTTTCCGTAGATCACCGCACCTGCAAGGGTAGTCAGAGGAACTGCCAAAATAACACCCACAGCACTTGCCACAGAGCTAACCAGTTCAATAGCCATAAAGGAAGAAGACACAAATTGATTCCAACTGAGATTCATGGAATAGATATAGAGAATCAGCATAAGACTACTGCCCAAAATCGCAAGGATCAGGGTGTTGGTCATGGTGCCTACCATATCTCTGCCGATATTCATACCGGATTTCCACAGTTCGCCCGTTGACATTTGGGGATTCACGGTTTTCAGTTCTCGCAGTGCAGAAGAAATAGACATTGCCACATCCATTACCGCACCTAAGGAGGAAATGATCACCCCTGCCACCAACAAACCACTGATCCGATAAGGAGTCCCTGTAATACGCTCGTTATACAGCGCATCCGCATATTCTCCCTGGTAGCCGTTGATCTGCAACAGCTTCTGTGCCAAGATGCCGAAGACCATGGCCAGTGCCATACCTGCTATGGTGCCCAGACAAGCACACAGAACCTTGCGACTGCAACCACCCAGAATGATAAAGCATGCCACACAAACCCCACTGCACATCAAGAATGCGGTGGCAATGGGAGGCCAGCCCTTTGCCAAAAGAGGAAGGTATACGCAAATCAGCACCGCAATGGTCAGCACCAAGCCCAGAATAGACTTTAAACCTGTCTTCCCGCCTACCAGCACTGTGACCAGCACAAACAGACCCACGATCAAATAGATCATGCCCGAACGATTGGGGGTATAGACCGTTGTCATGGTCGTCCCATCGGAATAAGTACTGATGTGAACCACGATCTTGTCCCCTACTTCTACAGGGCCGTAATCTGTCAGGATACCTACTGCATTATCCACCAAGAAAGTCTGTCCTGCATACTTACCGCTCGTGATCTCTGCAAGGAGCTTCTGTTCCCCTCGCCATGCAGTTTCCGCTGACTCATCCTGTTGGGTATTATCCGACAGGATCTGAGTAACGATTGCAGTCTCATATGCAGAAGCCTCATCTGCAACAGGATCGGCTACCTCCTGCTCCCATGTATAAAAGAACAAGCCTGCAAACAGCCCCAACAAGGCAACCAACGCCACAACGGAGATCCATGTGGATTTCTTTTTTGCGTTCTGCATCATATGTATACCTCCTTGGCAGATCATCTTTCTCTAATCTTTCACATTATACCATAGACTGTAAGGAATTACAACCATTTTTGCACCCTATAGCAAAAGAGGGAGGAACCGCAAAATGCAGTTCCTCCCTCCGGGAGTACTATCCTATCAAGGGGTGAGAAGTCACCCCTTAAGGAATGCTTATGCCAATTCTGCGAAAAGGCTTACCACCTTTGCAGCCTGTGCACGGGTAGCCAGACCCTGAGGTGCCAATCTGTTCTTGCCGACACCGTTAACAAGGCCGTTCTTGATAGCCCATGCCATAGGCTCTACGGCGTAGCCGCTGAGGGCATCCTTGTCCTCAAAGGTATCCAGAACCTTCAGATCCTCATCGGTCATTTCAGCCTTGGACAAACGGTAGAGCATGGTGACCATCTGCTCACGGGTAATGTTGCTGTCAGGAGCGAATCTACCCTTACCTACGCCGTTGATCACGCCGATACTGCTCATATAAATAACAGCATCCTCGTACCAATCGGCACTCAGATCGGTATAGGGATTCTCCAGACCCTCCACAGAGGGAGACCCCAGAGAGCGGTACAGAATGGTTGCAAACTGAGCACGGGTCAGATTTGCATCAGGCTTAAAGAGATCTTCCTTCACGCCGTTAACAAGGCCCTTCTGTACAGCTTCCATAATGTAGTCATAATACCATGCATCTTCGGAAACATCGGTAAAGGGATTGACGAAGGGAACTTCCTCTACCTCACCGCATCCGGTGCAGATACCATCTTCGTAGGTGTGTTCGCCGGTAGCGGGTACAGTCTCTGTCTTGATCTCACCACAGACGGAGCAGGTGTAGGTCTTGGCACCTTCTGCAATGCAGGTAGGTGCGGTGGTAACAACACCCTCATCATAAGTATGTTCGCAATCCTGTGCTGTTACATCGGCACGATCGCGGACACGGATACGAGCATAGCTGTTGTGGGAAATTCCATAGGTATCGTCATAGGATGCAATACCGGTTGCAGTTACGATGGTGCCAACTTCCAGATTTTCGATGGTCTTGGTAGCGGTGATGTAGCCATCAATGAACACACGGCCGATAACGCCGTCAGCATCCTTCAGGTAGATGGACTCTACCAAATCATTTGCGATCACGATTTCTGTAACGACACCCTTCAGGGTAACCAGAGAGCCTTCTACGCTACGGCTATTAAGCTGTGCGGAAGTGATTTCCTGAGGAACAACAGGATCGGTCTCACCCAACTTTTCTACGGTCTGCACCTGAAGCTCAGGCTCACCCTGATAGAAGTCGGTGGCACCGGAAATCCGGAGCACATCACCCACGCGGTAGTCACCGGCAACGGGGAAGCAGTTGATACCTGCAGTCTCATCCTGCACATAGATGCAGTCGAAGAATGCGGTTTCCTTGTCGTAGCCGGAAGCGTTAGAAGTAACCACGCCCTCGATGGTGAACTTGTAGCCTTCTTCGGTGACCTTGCGAACTTCTGCAATGTCGGTTACTTCACCATCGGTAGCGACGTTCAGTTCTACGTTAGCGGTATAGATGTAATCCTTGCCTTCGTATTCCATAACGACAGTCACAGTGATGGTGAGGACCTTAGCCTCGGCGGGAGTGTACTTCCATACCAGAGTCTCGGTAGAAGCGGCACTCAGTACACGGGAGGTAGTATCAGCAAAGAGAACCTGAGATCCGTTGAGAGTGTAAACCACGCTCTTAATAACAGCATCGGAGGACTCTTCGTTATACAGAGTGGTGGACAGGGTGACTTCTTCACCGACCTTGGGCTCGGTAATGTCTGCGGTAGCCTCACGGAGACCAACCTTCAGGCTTTCGCCGACCCAAACGGGAGCGGTCACAGCAATGTCCTTATCGGCCTCGGTAACACGGAGGAAGTAGTAGGAGTACTCGGGCTCCAGCTCTGCGGTGAGGACACCGGATGCCAGTTCTTCTGCATTGTCCCAAGTGTATGCGACCTTACCGGAGTTGACAACCAGTTCAGCCTTGACGATCTTGTCGGTTGCATCGGGATCCATGATGGAAATATCGAACTTCAGAGTCTCGGGAACGGTCTCAATGATGGTTCCCATGGTCAGATCGTTGACCTTGTAGCTGATTTCCAGGTTTCTGTCCTCGGTAGCATAGACACGGTAGTTACGGATCGCTTCGTAAATCGCTTCTTCACTGAATTCTTCGGCCAGAACAACGTCACGAGCCTCGTTACCGTTGCCCCACTTACCCTTATGGTTATCCTGATTGTTGGTGGGAGCAATGTGCCAGCCCTTATCCAGAGCCAAAATGTACTGCTCATAGCTGGGATAGTAGCCACTGCCGTTAACGGGTCCTTCACCGTTACCGACTTCTACCAGATAGACACGGGTATCTACGGCCTCATTCCAGTAAGCAAAGTCACTGAAGTTACCGAAGGTAGTGCCGGGGTGATTCAGCTGAGTAATGGAGTCTACGCCCTCGTCAGTACTGAGGAGGTCATAGTATGCACGCATACCTGCGTCGGAGCTCTTATTGTTCAGAGTCTTGTTGTTACGGGAAACGATACCCTCGGTAACGAAGGTATTCATGTGACCGGGGCCACCGGACCAGGTCATTTCGAAACCTGCAATAGCAATAACATTGCTCTGAGACTTGTTGAACTCTGCCATGGTTGTCTTGTAGGTGTTCCACATCTTCCAAGAAGCCTCTGTACACAGATCCTTGTTGAAGAGTGCGGCTTCGGGGTTTGCGGCATCAGTACTGTCGAAGTAGTTGGAGTGGTCGGTCAGAGCCACGAAGTCAACATTGGCTTCCTCGGGCAGACTGCCGATGTATTCCAGAGCACCTGCCAGTGTACCGGATCCGTCGGAATACTCACCGTTATGAGCATGAAGCTGGCCGTACATAAGGATATACTCAGCTTCACCGATGTTGAAGGACCAAGTCTTCTTTGCGGTCTTGCCGTCCTCACGGGTGACGGTAACGACTACAGTAACTCTGCCGTCTGCCATATCCTCTGCAGGAATGTAGGAAACAACACCGTCTGCATAGGTAGCTTCCACTTCCTGTCCGTTGACAGTCATGACAATGGCAGGATTCTCGCCCACATTGGACAGCTTTGCACTGATCTCGGGACGCTTGTTTTCCTTAGTCTCGGTATTTGCAATGGGGGTAACTTCGCCGATAACGGGATCGTCCTTGATTTCGATGGTGATCTCAGACAGGATCTCAACATCCTTATTGTCGATACCCTTCACGGTAACAGTCAGGCTGTCACCGACAATCTTTGCAGCGGGGATGGTGACAGCGTAACTCTCGTTTGCAAACTTGCATGCAAGCTCCGCATCACCTAAGTATGCCTTGATTTCCTTGACACCAAAAACAGTATCTACGGTGAAATGCAGGACATAGTTGCGACCTGCATAGGCGGGGGAAGGATTGCCGAATACGGCATAGGGCTCGTTAACGACGCCCTCCGTGATCTTTTCGTTGCCGCAGGGGTAGAACTGGAAGGTAACAGCATCTCTGTCCTGTACGTCTTCAACAGCCTTTACAACAAAGTAGCCCTGACCGTCATAGCACATCACATAGGTAATACCTTCAAATTCCTGAACCGGACGATAGCCGCCGTTGTATTCTTCCAAAGTCCAATCGCTGTTGCGAGCTAGATCAGGCTGAGGGCTGCCATTGTTGGCACCGATATGGATGAGCTGAGGGGGAACATCATAGGTAGTAGAGACATAGCCATAGCTTTCGTTATAGAATCTATAGTAGTCCCCTTCCTTTTCTACAGTGTAGAGGAAAGTACCGTTAGCACAAACAGCCTTGCCCTCTGCAATGGTAGCAGAAACTCGTGCAAGACCCTTGTAGTTTTCGGACAGAAGGGATCCAACACTCTTGGAGAGAACGCCCTTTGCACCGTAGTTGTACAGGACAACGGTTGCACCCTCTTCGGGGAGATCGGGCTTTTCTTGTCCGTCCAGCTTGTAAATGCAGACGGGCTTCTGGCCGGTTGCACCGTAGCAGGAGAAAATGCCGGTGGTGTTGTATCGGATGGTGTTAGATTTCTTCTCGTTGAGAGAAGTGATAGCAGCTTCGCCATTAGCGGAAATGGTAATGGTCCAGGAGGCATTTGCATCCTTGGTGTCCTGGGTCCGCAGCAGGTTGCCGCTGTCCTCGGAAGCATAAAGGTAGCCGGGGAAATCGCCGTTGGTAGCATAGAGAGCAAATGTGTTATCGGTAACACCGGATTCCAGAGTGACGATCTGAGTGCCCTCGTCATAGCTGCAACGGTCATAGGACTTAATAACCAGACCGTAGTCGCGGTTGTTTGCCTTCTGGGTGATACCCAGAGCGAAATCATAGTCCTTGGTGACGATAATGATCCGGTCACCGGAGCTCAGCTCAGAAATATCGGTCACAAGCTGTGCCTGCTTCTCTCCCAGTGTGGGAGGAACATAAATGGCATAGGTGAAGGTAACTTCCTTACTATCTTCCTTCCCTTCCAGAACAGCCTTGACAGTGAGGACGGTATCCTCGGTAATGGTAAGAGCCTCGGTGTAGGTCTGCCATTCGCCCTCGCCGATCTTATAAAGGATGGTAGCACCTTCCGTAGCACAGGTCAGTTCCACTACAGTACCTGCATCGATGGTACCGGACTTGACACTGGCCTTGGGAGTAGCAACCACATTAGAGGGCTGTACGGTACCACTGACCAGATAGAAACGGATGGCATACATGGCCTCGGTGGGATTGTAGTATGCAGACCAGTAAGTCTTGTCTGCGTACCACTCCAAATAGGTTCCCTGCCCGCTTCCCACAAAGAACTCGTCTTCCTTGCCTTCCAGCTTGGTCAGAGTCCAGTTGGTAGCCTCATCCGCAAAGCCTAAATGGGTGCGGTTCAAAACTGCCAACTTCTGTCCGTCCTTGGAGGTGAAGCTGTAGGTGCCGTCCTCATTAGCGGTAACAGTCCAGACATTTTCATCGGTGTAGCCGGACAGCTTGTCGTCATTGGACAGAACCAGCTCGGTACCTGCAAGATCCTGATTCTTTGCAGTATCAATGATACCGGTACCCAGAGCCATGCTGTAGGTAGGATTGTAAATAATGACCTGATCTCCGGTTGCGATGGTGTCGGTAAAGCCACCTGCGGCACCTGCGAAGAACTGCATCAGGTATGCGCCGGGGTTGTAGGACTGGAAGCTATAGACAGTATAGTTGCCCTTATAGTATTCCAGAGCCATGGTGTTATTGGAGACAGCCTTTACAAAGAAGCCACCCTCCCCTGCCTCTACAGTCCACAGGGATCCGTCGGATTCTGCATCCTCGAAGGTCAGGTTGTTGGCACTTCCACCAAAGGTCAGGTACTGCCCTGCCTCATTTAGGAAGCTGTAGTAGCCGTCTGCATCTATGGCAACGGTCAGTGCTTCCATTTCATCGGTAATTTCCAGCTGATCGTTTTCTACATTGCCGGTAACGGAAGCCAACTGGGTCCCGCTGACAGTAGAAGTGAGAACAGCCTTGTTCTTGGGGTTATATACATAAACCACTGCACCGTTTTCCAATTCGGCAACCATATCGGCATAGGTTCCATCCTTGGGTTCTGTAGGTTCAGTAGGCTCGGTCTCGGTAGGCTCGGTAGGTTCCGTCTCCGTAGGCTCCGTAGGCTCCGTAGGTTCCGTGGGCTTTACTTCGCCACCCAGCACCCAGAATTCCAGAGTCTCACCGGAAATGTTACCGGAAGCATAAGCCTTGTAGCATCTCCAGTCGGGAGTGTTGCCGACATAGACACCCAAGTAACGGGTGGTACCGCCACCGTCATCGGCAGACAAATAGTTATCGGGGATCAAAGTCCAGACCGTTGCGGTTTCGCCGATCTTTACACCGTTGTTGGTTGCAGTGATGTAGAGGTAGCTTTCGCCGGTCTTGATGTAGTAGCCACCCTCAGTGGGGACGATAGTCCAGCCATAAGCTGCGGCATCTCCGTTTGTAGCAAGCGTATCTCCGCTTACAGTTGCGATGTCGGCTAAGGGTTGTCCGCTGGTGCCTAAATTAGCTGTAGGCAGAGCGTAGGTCACGCCCTCTTTGGTCATGGTGATAGCAACGGTATCGGTGGCCTGAATGTTTTCAAAAGCCGTCTTTGTCCATGCAGTGGCTTCGGTCTTTGCAAAGGCCACACCGGGAACCATGGACAGTACCATAGCCAGTACCAATAACCATGACAGGATTCTGCGATTCATGTTTCTTCCTCCTCGATTTTAGTCAATATTTCATCTTTCAAAAAAGCGGCACCGATCTCGCTTTCTTTCAGACAATTTTATTATAGCATCCACTTTATGGAAATGCAACCGCTTACATATTTATTTTTTCACAACATAGAAATCAGAAAAAACCTCTTGACTCTATGATTTTTCTGTTGCATAATATTAGGTACAGGCTTTAATTGGAGGTTACATATGAAAGAATTTACCATCGGCCCCAACGATGCCGGACAGCGTTTGGATCGGTTTTTAGCCAAATCCGTTCCCCTGCTCCCTGCCTCCCTTGCTCAGAAGTATATCCGTCTGAAACGGATCAAGCGGAACAACGCCCGTGCCAATCGGGATGACCGTTTAGTGCAAGGCGACACCCTGCAATTATATATTAACGACGAGTTTTTTGACACTCCGCGGGAAGACAATGCCTACTTAACTGTAGCCGCTCCCAAGCTGAACATCGTCTACGAAGACGAGCATCTGATCCTGGTAGACAAAAAGCCCGGTGTGGCTGTCCATCCCCACGACGGTGCGGAATACGGCAGAACTCTCATTGACCATATTCAGGCATATCTTTATGCCAAACGGGAATGGAGACCCCGTGAAGAGCACTCCTTCACTCCTGCCCTGTGTAATCGTATTGACCGCAATACCGGAGGCATCGTCATCGCCGCCAAAACCGCCGAAGCCCTCCGGGTCATGAACCAGAAGATCAAGGATCGCGAAATGGACAAGCGATATCTTGCCATTGTAGAGGGTATCCCAAAGCCTCGGGAAGGCGTGCTAAAGGGCTATCTCTTTAAGGATGCTGCTAAAAACCGCGTCTTCGTCACCGACAAACCCCAAGCAGGCTCCAAGAGCTGTGAAACCCGATACAAAGTTCTGGATAGTCGCAACGGCCTTTCCTTGGTAGAATGTGAATTGATCACAGGTCGTACCCATCAGATCCGTGCCCAGTTCGCCCATGCCGGTCATCCCCTCTTGGGAGACGGTAAGTACGGCAAGCTGAACAAGAACTTCGACCGCCGCTATCAGGCTCTCTATTCCTACAAGCTGTCCTTCACCTTTACCACCGATGCAGGTGCCATGGAATACCTCAACGGCAAGAGCTTCAAGGTCGAAAAGGTTGACTTTGTAGAAGAATACTTCCCCTCCAAAGCCTAAGAGCATAAAAATCACCGCTGTCCCTCAAATGTGAGGGACAGCGGCTTCATTATATGATATGTTACTTGTTGATGAAGAAATCGGTAACGCTGTCGGACATAGCGATCATAGATGCACAGAGGTCACCGAGAAGACCACTCTTACCGCTGCAGTAAGTGTCAATGCTGTATTCTTTGCTGCAAGACACAGGCAGTCTACCGGACTCATACACCTGTGCAGTCAGCAATGTTCTCATTTCAGCCAGACCGAAGTAGCTTACATCAAAAGCATACCAATTCTCTTCTTCATTGAAGACTTCCAGTTCCGTAATGACGCGCCAGTATTCTACTCCGTAAATATCGGTATAGTTAATGTTCAGATGCAGATCCTCCAGAGATCCGGTATAGTCTGTCAGATCCACAATATAGCGGAGGGTTACTCTGGAGCGAAGATCCAGGCTGACACCGACCCATTTTACAATAGGATCCTTCACATCCTCAAGGTTTCGGTTATGATCGTTGAAGGTAACCGTAGAAAGATCCGTAAGATAGCTCTTTTGTTCTTCCGTAAGTCTTTCGTCTGCAAGTGCATCTGTACGATACTCCTTGTAAAGCTGTGCTGTTGCACCATAACGCAGAAGCTCTGCACAGACCTTCTTCAAACCTTCGGGAGCACCGGACTTGTTCAACTGATTATAAGCGTAGGTGGCAACGCTGTAATAGTCAACCGCACTGTAGGTTTCCACACCGTCCTTGGTCATGACCAGTTTTGCCTCGTAGATGTCGTTCATCTGTACCGCAGTAATACTGTACAGAGGGAAGTAATAATATTCTCCGCGCTTCTCCCCGTCCAAGTGATAGGACCGGCTGTATCCATCATAAGCAGGGACATACACTTCCATGTAGAAGCTGTCCTTACCCTCCAAATAGGACTCGTGAACCATATAGTTAATAGAGATATCGTTGGCCAGATCCAGAGAGTGATAGATGGTAATATTTTCTTCTACTGCAGATGCCCCACAAAGAGCGCAAACAGCATTTGCAAAAATGTGCTTTCCGTTCTCACAATCAAAATCGGACAGGGATACAAAGGTAAATCCGTTATTCTGTGCATAAGTCTCTGCAGTAGAGCCGGGCAGAGCGTAAATC
>JAZOXB010000035.1:0-5023 GCA_045659585.1 Faecousia sp.
AGCTCCCTTTACACAAGGGAGCCTTTGGTCTGTACAAATTTGGGAGTGCATACAGAGCGATAAACTGTGATTTGAAGAGTACAAACATTCCCTTCTTATGTTAGGTATATTTACACCTTTCAGGTGGGACTTTGGAACATATCACCTTGACTTTACGCCTGTGCTTTAGTAGAATATAAGGGAAAGATTTCCACTCTTGAAAGGAGCTTAAACCCATGAAAATCAGAGTTTTTTCCATACTCTTGTGTCTGGTAATGATTCTTGGGCTGTGTCCTATCCTGTTTTCATCCACTGCTGAGATACAGGCCGCAACTGCCATTCCGGACATTCTGCTTTATGAGCAGTACCCTAACGCCAAGGAATTCCAAATTTCCACTGCGGAGGGTTTGCAGAAATTCTCCTCTTTGGGACAAACCAACAACTTTTCCGGAAAAACCATCCGCATGATCTGTGATATTGATATGTCCGGTTTTTCCTACATTCCCCCTGTAAATTTTGCAGGTATTTTTGATGGTGGATTCCATGCGGTCAAGCGACTCACTGTTACCACCTCCGATCTCAACTGCGGTTTTGTGGGGAAGGTCACCTCTACCGGTGTTCTGCGGAACCTTGGTATGGAAGGCTGTACCTTCACCGCCACCTGTAGTAAAGATAGCTGGCGCGCCGGCTGTTTGGCAGGTGTGGTTGACCGGGGTCTTGTGGAAAACTGCTGGAGTTCTTCCACCATTACCATTTCCGGTGGCTACGACTACCTGTCTGTAGGCGGCATTGCAGGCGGCATTCACAACGGCGGTATCATTAAGAACTGCTATTTTGCAGGTACCGCTACGGGCATCAAAGTTGCCGCCGGCATCTGTGGCTGGGGACAGGGCCAAACCGAAGGCATTGTAGGGCAGATCTATAACTGCTTCAACATGGGTCAGCTTGTGGCTACCACCAAACACCCCATCGGTCGCTACAGCGGCAGTATCTTGGAAGCCAACAAGTCTAAGGCTATGTTCAATAACTACTACTTTGACAGCAGCTACACCGGCTACGACTGGTCTAGCGGTGATACTCTGGTTTCTAAAGGTCAGATCGGCAGTGGCTATCTGGCTTATGTCTTAAACACCAAGTCCCCCTTAGGGGGCTCTCCCGTCTGGTCTCAGGGCGCACTGTTCCCTGAACTGCGCAAGACAGCCGGTGTCTATCCCCTGTCTGTAACCTATGTTGCCAAGGGGAAGAGCAGTTCCGCTACCCTGTATATGAACGCAGGGGATATCTATACCGTAGGAGTACCCGACAGCATCGCCGTCAGCCTCAGTGCCAACGGAGGCACCGTAAACGGTCGCAACTTTGTGATGCCTGCCAAGGCGGCATCCCTCACCGTCACTGTTGACGCAGCTAACATTGCAGACCACAGCACCTATCCCAATGAGTCTGTCTATGTGGTCACCAATCGTGCCGGCTTCACCGCTCTGGCACCTGCTGTCAATGGTGGCAAGACCTTCTCCGGAAAGAGCTTCTATATGCTGTGCGATATTGATATGGGTAATGCAAACCATACGCCCATCGGTAAATTCGACACCAACAGCAGTTGGCCTACCTCCTTCTCCGGCAAGTTCTACGGCAATAACTTTAAGATCCTGAATCTGAATGTCAACAACACCTCTCTCAACGGCGGTGGCCTGTTCGGAAGCTGTTACAAGGCCTATTTCAACGACCTGCATATTTTCAACGGCACTGTTACCGTTGCCAACCGTGCAGGCGGTATCGCCGGTTATGCAGACGCCTGTACCTTTGAATACTGCACAAATGGTGCAAGCATCAAGTCCACCACCGGCAAAGACGGCATCGGCGGACTGGCCGGCGTAGCAAGAATCAGTTCCGTGTTCAACTACTGTGGTAACTACGGAACCATCACCGCCACTGTCAGCGGTGCCGCAGGCGTTGCAGGCTGGGGACAGGATAATATCCAGATGACCGGCTGCTTCAATGCAGGTTGGGTCAACGCGCCCTCTGATGTAGGTGCCCTCGCCCGTGTTAAGGCAGGTCACACCCCCACGTTCACCGATTGCTACTATCTCAAAAACGCCTGCTCCACCTCTGTTTCAGGAAAGGCCTATACCGAAAATGATTTCCGCGCAGGTATAATCGGTTCCTATATCAACACCTCCTATCGTACCAAAACCAGCAATGGCGTTTTCACAAGCACCCCTGTGATCCCTGCGGTACGCAATCAAAATCAGCAGCCTGCCATTTGCACCCGTCTGTACTCCTATGCCGAAGGTGTCAATCTGGGCTATCAGACCATCTGCGCCAATTTGGGAGATGACATTCCCTATACCTCTGCACTGAACTACTACAGCGCGACTCCCTTCTCCGCACCCGATGCATTGACTTCCAAGGCCTATCCCACAGGGGTTCCCTTCCTCATTACCTATCAGGCAAACGGCGGTACATGGAGTGGAGCCGGTGCTTCCTCCTACACTCGTGCTCAGGGCGTGGGGCTCCCCGATGAGACCATGATCTCCAAGAGCGGGTATATGTTTGCAGGTTGGTTCGAGGAATCCAACTTTGCAGGTCAGCCTGTGGCAGTAATTCCCCCCGAAACCACAGGAAGCAAGACCCTCTATGCAAAGTGGGCTACTCCCGTAGCCATTGGTACCACTGCAGAGTATCTTGCCTTTGCCAAGACTGTCAACGGTGGAAACAACTATAGCGACAAATATGTATATCTTACCGCTGACTTAGACTTTGGCGGTCAGACCATTCCTGCCATCGGCACGGAAGCCGCTCCCTTCTCCGGTGTATTAGACGGAAAGGGCCATTGCCTAAAAAACTTTGTCATCACAGGGGATAATGCCCAAGGTGTTGTAGGCTATCTCAAGCACGGCACAGTAAAATTCCTGTATGTAGAAAGTGCTACCGTCTCCGGTAAAACCAACACAGGCTCTGTTGTGGGCGTGAACCAAAAGGGTCTGATTTTAGGCTGTCTCAGTTCCGCTGAGGTCAAGTCTACTTGGACAACCTTTGACTATACTGTCATGAGTCAGAATGTCCGTCACGGCAATGACCCTTCCCCCAACTCCACCAACGAGCGGATCCCCCGCATGAAGACCTTCCTGCAGAATTATAAGCCGGATATCATCGGCTTCCAAGAATATGACTCCACATGGAAGCCCGTAATTGAAAGTGTTCTGACAGGCTACGGTAAGCAGTGTGTTTTCGGCAACACCTCTGCCCAGAATGCCGGTAGCCCCTTGTACTGGAATGCCAACAAATTTGTTGCACTGGAAAAGAACACCTTCTGGCTCAGTGAAACCCCGGATGTTATGTCTCTGGGCTGGGGCACCAAGCATTACCGTACCTGTAGCTATGCTGTTCTGCAGGTCAAGAGCAATGGCATGATCGTCATTGCCGCCAATACCCACTTAGACCACGAAGTCGCCGCCTCTCAGACCAACGGTCTGAAGCTGATCGTGGAACGCATGACCGCCCTAAAGGAAAAATACGCCGCAAAGGGATATAAAGAAATTTACTTCCACATTACCGGCGACTTCAACGCTAAGCCCACCACCGCTCTCATTAAAGATCTCAGCACTCAGCTGACAGAAGCTCGCTATGCAGCGGTTTCCTTAGGCACTCCTATCGATCAGAATACCTTCAGTGCATACAATGCATCGCCCACCAGCCTCATTGACTATATGTTCGTCAGCAACAATGTAGACGTAACAACCTATAAGGTCGTTTTGGATAAGATTAACGGCGGTGCAGTTTCCGATCACTACGGTCTGTGTGGCACCATCCGCATTGGCGGCAACTCCCACGGCGGCATTGCCGGGGAAAACAACGGTATGATCGTCAGCTGTGCTTATACCGGCAAGATCGCCTCCAACGCAGGTACTGCCGGTATTGCGGCAGAGAATAATGGCAATATTCTCAATTCCTACAGCCAATATACTGCTACTGCTACAGGGGTCTTTGCCAATGCCATTACCACCAAGTACAGTACCGGCAGAGTAGACAACTGCTACTATCCCAGCGGAAAGGGCTTGTCCGGTGCAGGCTCCACCCTTTCCAATCTGGCAGCGAAGGATGTTCCCGCAAAACTCAACAAGCTGACCTCTCACTGGGTACGGAACGATGGTGTTAACAACGGTCTTCCCTTCATCTGTCTGAACCATGAATTTACCTACACCGACAATGGAAACGGCACCCACAAGGGCACCTGTTCCTACTGTGGCTCTACCGTAACGGAAAATCACACCGCTGTTACCGTGGATGCAGTGGCTCCCACCTGTACCGAAGCCGGCAAGACCGCAGGTAGCAAGTGCGGTGTCTGTAATGCTGTTCTGACCCTGCAAGAAGCCGTTCCCGCAACAGGCCACAGCTACAAAGCAGAGGTCGCCATGGTCGAAACCTGCACCGATGCAGGCTTGAAGATCTACACATGCGAAAACTGTAGCCATAGCTACACCGAAGCTATCCCTGCATTGGGACATGTTATCGTGATCGACGAAGGTGTTCCTGCCACCTGTCTTTCCTCCGGTCTTACGGAGGGTTCCCATTGCGCTACCTGTCATACTGTCCTCGTTGCACAGATAACGACACCCCGTCTGGGACATGATCCCATACTGACCGACAACGAAGATGGCACCCATACCGAAGGCTGCAGCCGTTGCACCAGATCCCTGACAAGCAAGCACAGCTTTACAAACGGCATCTGCCTCTGCGGTGCAAAGGATTCCGTAGAGGAAACTACATGGACGCTGGGTCACAGCCTCAACCTGGCAAGTGATATTTCCGTGAACTATGCCATTGCAAGATCTTCTCTGGCAGACTATGATATGGATTCTGTCTACATTCTGGCAGAGATCGACACCTACAAGGACGGAACGCCGGGAACCAAAGAAGTCAAGCTCCTGCCTGTGGAAAACGGAAGTTATTACTACTTTGTTCTGGAAGGTATGACTGCCGTCAACATGAATGACGAGATCCGTGCGGTTCTCTACGGCACCAAAGACGGACAAGTCCACTACTC
>JAZOXB010000036.1:0-7012 GCA_045659585.1 Faecousia sp.
CATCTGCTTCCTTGGGTCGCAGGGAGGCAGGATCCATAGGTGAATACAAGGCATGGTTTGCGATTTTTTCTGTTTTCTTGGTGTGGATCAGGCTACCGCCGGTGACCACGATCTGCTTGACCTTGGTCAGGTTCTTACCGCTCTGGACAAAGGTCAGACCCATGAGGGTATAAGTCTCTTCCATGGTGCCGGCATGACGGCGAACCGCCTCTTCCGTTGCCATAGAAGCAAGGGCGAAATCCAGAGCCTCTAACTCAGGATCCCCATTGGGAACCATGTCCGTATTGGCTCTCAGCATGTCTACCAGTTCCGTCTCGCGTTGGGGTGCTAAGCCGGAGATTTGGCTCATGCGGTTTAAGCCTGCGGCCTCTACAATGCCCTTGACACTGTAGCGCATACCGATGTCCCCTTCTACAGTCCGTTTGGCGAAGGGTTCGGGAAGTCCCTTGTACACCGTGTTCATATGCTCCGGCATACCGTCTGCCACGGAATAGACGTCAGTAGTGGCACCGCCTACGTCTACGGCAATGAGGTCGCCGATCCCGGCTTCTCCCTCACAGCCTTGGCTGAGAAGCTCCACAGCCTGCAAGACCGCAGAGGGTGTGGGCATCATAATGTCCGACAGGAGGGTCGCCGCCTTGGAAAGACCTTTCGCCTGAATGATCCGATTGAGGAAGATCTCACGGATCTTGCTCTGGGTCTCTTCGATCTTGAGAACGCCGAACTTGGGCATCACATTGGGGCATAAATGCACCTCGTGTCCCTCTAATATCCGCTGACATTCCCGCGCGGCTGTGCGGTTGCCCGCCAGAATAATGGGGAATGCAGGGGGCAGGGTTGCAAGCATGGTAGCATTGTGGATAATACACTCCGTATTGCCACCGTCTGTGCCACCAACCAAGAGGAGGATATCCGGTTGAGATCTTTGGATCTCCTCTAAATCGTCCTCGGTAAGCTGGAAGGCATAGACCCCAACCACCTTGGCACCTGCACCTAAGCTTGCCAGCCTTGCGGCCTCGCCCGTCAATTCGGGAACCAGACCGCTTGTGACCATCCGAAGGCCACCTGCGGCGGAGGAGCAGGCGTAGGTCTTTTCGTAGTCTAACTTTCCTGTTTTTTCCTCTAACTGTCTAAGGGCGGCTTCCAGACCGTCGTTAATATCCGTCTGTACTGTGGTATAGGAGGAAGCGGTTCCTAAGATGACCTCACCTTCCACATCTACAGCGGTTAGTTTCGTGTATGTACTGCCGAAATCGATCAGCAAAATGGGCTTCACTTGCCCTCACCGTCCATGCCTAAAAGCTCACGGAGAGCCTCGATGGTGGTTTCCGGTGCAGTTCCGGGAGGGAATGCACGGTCAAAGCCCATGGCCTTGAAACGGGGTTCGACTTCCTCGAACTTTTGCTTGCCGATAACGATGTTGCCACCGACTACAAGGGGGATACCCTTGAGGCCTGCTTCGTCGCACTTTTCACGCATGCCACGGCAGTCCAGCTCACCCTGACCGTACAGGGAGGAAACTACGATAGCATCTGCATCGGATTCGATGGCGGCGGCAATGTACTCTTCCTGAGAGACCATAACGCCTAAGTTGACACACTCAAATCCTGCCTCGGTGAAGGCATGATAGAGGATCTTGTTGCCTACAGCGTGGACATCGGCGCCGATAACGCCCATGACCAGAACTTTTTTCTTTTTGTCCATAATAACACCTCTAAAGTTCATTGAGGAATGGGTTTTCCACTCCCCTGTTGTTATAATTCTTTTTGATAAAAAGGACTAATTCATTGTATATAGAAGATAGGGCTTTGTCAAGTGGTTTTCCCTGATATCTGAACATTTACAGGGCTTTTTTTCGTTTTAATTTACGGAGTCTTTCTTGCAGGTACAGGAAGGAACCCTCGTCCATCTCATAACCGCAGAGGATCACCGTTCCGCCATAGTGGGAAAGTGCCTTCCGCTGGGCTTCGTTACAGTATTTTTCATAGCCCACAGGGAGAAGGAGTGCCTTGGTCTGCTGTAGATATTCTTCAATATTTTCCTGCAAGGTCAGGCTCACGGGAGCCAGTAATTTCAGCTCGGAGCCGTAGTCCGATGCGGTTTTCTCCAACATCTGTCCGAACCGGAGACTACTGCACAGGATCCCCACAGGGCTTCCCTCTTCTACCTTGGCAATTTCCGTCAGGCAGTAGGGGCTGAGACGAAGCGCAACCTTTGCAAGCTTCTTTTTCTCCGGCACAAGGCTCTCTACCATTTCCGCATGGGACAGGGTGGTAACAATAAGATCCATACCCTCCGCCAACTTGTAGGGATAAGCCTCTACGGTCTCCGTCAGGTAGGAATACACATCTACCTGACTCAAGGAGCGGAGCTGATCTGCCATACGGGACAGGTTCTCGGGATTGCATTCCAGAACGGCGATTTTCAGGGGATCTCCCTGCTCTGCCCGTTGCCGTAGCTTGAGATTCAGGAAAATCTCAGTTTCTCCGGGAGTAAAGCCCATAGATTCCAGCTGATCCAGCAGACCGTCAATAGCGGCCATGGCTTGCTCCTTACGGCTCTCCTCCCCCACGGGATGATAGCTGACAAAGGTACCTCTGCCCTGTAGCTTTTCGATGAGTCCCAGCCGTTCCAGCTCGTCATAGACTCGTTTGATGGTGCCACGGGCAATGCCCAATTGCTCCGAAAGCTCCTGCACCGTAGGAAGCCGTTCCTCCGGAGCAAGCTTTCCGGTTTTAATGGCGTTCTCGATGGAATCCACCAATTGCCGATAAATGGGAATATTTAATTGAGGGTTGATCTGAAAAATTCTATCCAAATACATCACCTCTTTTGTATCAAAAGTTCATAAAATCACAGTTTGTCGCTCCGGCGGAGCGATAAACGGGAATTTGAAGATAAACTGCGGATCGGTTATTTAGAGATTTGCTCCAGATAGGCTTTTCTGCCGGATTCGTAGAGGTTATTGCCCTCGCTATCGATGATGACCACAACGGGGAAATCTTCTACCTCCAGACGGCGGATGGCCTCTGCACCTAAGTCCTCGTAGCAAACGATCTCGGCTTTCTTGATGCAGTTACTAAGCAGAGCACCGCAACCGCCGATGGCTCCGAAGTACACAGCACCGTGTTCCTTCATAGCCGCTACTACTTCGGATCCGCGCTTGCCCTTGCCGATCATGCCGGTCTGTCCCTGTGCAATGAGGGTGGGACTGTAGGCATCCATACGATAAGAGGTGGTGGGGCCTGCGGAACCGATGGCCTGTCCTTCCTTTGCAGGAGTGGGGCCAACGAAATAAATAATAGAATCCTTTACGGGGAAAGGCAATTCCTTTCCTTCCGCTACCAGTTCACAGAGCCGTTTGTGGGCGGCATCTCTGGCGGTATAGATCACACCGGACAGAAGGACACTGTCTCCTGCACGGAGCTTGCGAGCTTCCTCAACGGAAAGAGGAGCGGTTAATTTCATAGCCATTTACAGCACCTCCGTCTTATGGCGGGTCACATGGCAGTTAATATTCACTGGTACGGGAAGTCCCGCAATATGGGTGGGGTAGTATTCCACATTCACAGCCAAAGCAGTGGTCTTACCGCCAAAGCCCTGAGGCCCAATGCCCAGAGCGTTGATCCGCTCCAACAGATCTTCTTCCAACCGAGCATAGAAGGGATCGGGGTGTCTCTCGTCCACGGAACGCATGAGGGCTTTCTTTGCCATATATGCCGCCTTATCAAAGGTACCGCCTACACCGACACCTACCACAATGGGAGGACAGGGGTTGGGGCCTGCTTCTTCCACTACCTTGCAGACGAAGTCCTTGACACCCTCGATACCATCGGAGGGACGGAGCATCTTGATCTGGCTCATATTCTCACTTCCAAAGCCCTTGGGAGCCACGGTGATCTCGATCTTGTCACCGGGTACGATCTCCGTATACAGCATGGCAGGGGTATTATCTCCGGTATTCACACGACGGAGGGGATCTCCAACTACGCTCTTGCGGAGGTAGCCTTCCGTATATCCCTGACGGACGCCTTCGTTGACGGCTTCTTCCAGATTACCGTTAATATGTACATCCTGACCGATCTTCAGAAATACACAGGCAACGCCGGTATCCTGACAGATGGGCTGATTCCGTCTGTCAGCGATCTCATAATTTTCAATGATTCGATCCAAAATTTCCTGTGCCTGTCCCCAAGGTTCTTCCCCACGGCAGGCAGTGATCCGTTCTTTGATATCACCGGGCAAATAGCAGTTTGCCTCGATGCAAAGTCTGCGGATAATATCCGTTAATGCACTACTCTGAATTTCTCTCATAAAGGCTTACTCCTTTACATCATAAATAACATCTTGCAGATCTCCGTTTCTGCCGATGACCTCCGCAACCACACGGTCGCCCTTGGGGCAGGTGGCAGGCTTGCCGGTAATGGCTTCTGTCTTTTCCTTCAGCTCCTTGATATCAACCAAGGGCAGGCCTGCAGAGGCCAGCTTCTCTCTCAGATCCTCCCGACGGGGATTTACCGCAATGCCTCCCTGAGTGACCAGAACATCAATGTCCTTACCGGGGGTGGAAATGCAAGTGACCTTGTCCGTAACAATGGGAAGTCTGGCACGGAACATGGGAGCAATGATCATAGACAGCTTTGCACCGGCGGCAGTGTCGCTGTGGCCGCCGGAACCGCCCATGATGTAGCCGTTGGAATCTGTATGGACGTTAACATTAAAGTCTGTATCGATCTGGGTTGCGCCCAGAATCACCACATCCAAGCTGTCTACCACAGCACTTCTGCCTGTGGGAGCGGCATATTGGAGTGCAGAAATTTCCCGATGTCTGGGATTATCTCGCAGAGACTTGACCGCATCTAAGTCAAAGCACTGTACATCCATCAGGGTCTCAAAGCACCCGGCCTGTAGCATATCCACCATGTAGGCAGTAATGCCACCTAAGCCGAAGCTACCTTTAATATTCTTTTTCAGCATGATCTCCTTCAGGAACTTTGCGGCGGCTAAGGATGCACCGCCGGCACCTGTCTGGAAGGAGAAGCCGTCCTTCAAAAGCCCCGAAGCCTCAATGACTCGGGCGGCATGGCTTGCCATCACCAAGCCCACAGGATCACGGGTGATCCGAGTGGTACCGGAAACAATGCCCTTGGGATCACCGATGGCATCGACAGAAACCACATAGTCTACAAAATTCTCGGAAATAGAGAAGTCTGCCAAGGGATAGGGTACCAGATTATCAGTGATCACCACAACCTTCTTGGCAAACATGGCATCTGCAAAGGCGTAGCCCAAGCTACCGCAAGCAGACTTGCCGTATTTGCCGGAGCAGTTGCCCATGGGGTCTGCGGTAGGTGCCGCAATAAAGGCAACATCAATGGGAGTTCTTCCCAGACGAATGTCGTTGGGTCTGCCACCGTGGGTGCGGAACTGCACCGCCTTTTCCATAATGCCGTGGGAAATGGCTCTGCCTACTCCTGCGGAAATATAGTCCGCAGACAGTCCCGTTACCACACCGTTTTCGATATGGTCAAGCAAAGGAGCATGGGCATCGAAGAGAGAACTTGCATTCACCGTCAGATCCTTTACACCGGCGGCGGCAACCTCTTCCATAACCATATTGAGAACAAAGTCACCGTTTCGCAGATGATGGTGGAAGGATACGGTCATGCCGTCCTTCAGCTCACAGAGGGCAACGGCTTCTTTGATACTGTTTACTAATTTACTCATCTTAGGAGTCCCCCCTTCTCATATCCAGAGCATTTGCCATAGCAATGGTCTGCTCCGCACGGGTGACGATAGGTGCGTCGATCATCTTGCCGTAAAGGGAGATAGCACCCTTACCCTGTGCCTTGGCAAGAGCGATGGCCTCCATAACCTCGTAGGCATAGTCCACATCCTTTTGAGTGGGACTGAATACACTGTTAATAACCTCTACATGACGGGGAGAAATAGAAGCCTTGCCGGTAAAGCCCAGAGCCTTGGCATAGGTGGCATCTGTGACGATGCCCTCGTCATCATTGACATCCGTAAAGGGAGTGTCGTACACATCCACACCCGCTGCACGGGCGGCAACCACCAGACGGTGACGGGCATATTCGATCTCCCGGCCTTCCTTGGTACGCTTGCAACGGAGATCCGCAGTGAGATCCTCCGCACCTAAGAACAGAGCCTTCAGTCTCTTGGACGCAGATGCGATTTGGAAGGCATTTTCCACACCCAGAGCCGTTTCGATGAGAGCCATGACCCCTACCTCGGATCCCAACTCTGTCATATAGGCATCAATGGTGAGAATATCCTGTGCAGACTCCGTTTTGGGGAGCAGGATCAGGTCAGGCTTGTAGGGAAGAAGAGCCTTTAAGTCCTCTTTCCAATAAGGGGTACCAATAGAGTTAATACGTACGATCCGCTCACAGCCACGGAAATCCATGTACCGCAGCGTGTTACGAACCAGAATACGGGCGGCATCCTTCTGATCGGGTGCTACCGCATCCTCTAAGTCAAAAATCACAGCATCGGAGCCAAGGCAGTTACCGTTAATGAGCATATTGGGGTTATTGCCCGGCAAGAACAGCATAGAACGGCGCATCAGCCTTCCTCCTTTCCACGGAGAAGGGCGGTCTCCACTCTGGCTCGGAGCACACATTCCAGAGCTCCTCTGTCAGCCACACGGACAGAGGCTTCTTCTACACCGCATTCCTTTAAAACATCCAGAACCGTTTCCCGAATGGCATCGCCGAACTGGGCGTATACCACGGAGTCGATCTCTAAGGAGATCCCCTCACTGCCCGGTGCCACTTCTACATAGACATCGCTGGACTCTAATGTTCCCGCAGATGCCGTTTTTACGATCTTCATAGCTTTCCTCCCTTGGATAAGCTGAGGGGAGTCGAACCCGACAGCCTCTCAGCAAATCTTTTGCGATCTTTTTAACTTAGTTCTCCTTGCCTTGCGACAGCAAGGCTGCGTCGAACCCGTCAAAAATCTCATCAAAATCTTAAGCTGAGAGGTGCTT
>JAZOXB010000037.1:0-7194 GCA_045659585.1 Faecousia sp.
TTGCCGGTGATGAAAGTGCATTCAGAGAGATTATGGAGGAACTTCATCACGGCCTTGTATTCTTCATCCATGGATATGTACAGGACATTCAAACCGCAGAGGACATTGCCATTGATGTCTTTTCCGATCTCATCGTACATAAACATCGGTACAATTTCAAAATAGCTCTAAAGTCCTATCTATATATGATGGGCAGAAGTCGTGCCTTGGATCACATCAAGCACAGGAAATGCCGTCCTATGGTAGAGCTATCCCAAGCCGAATCTTTGAAGGACGAAACCTCTACTTTAGAAGATCTGGTTATGGCAGATGAGCGGAATCGCAAGATCCATACTGCCATGGCACAGCTTCCAGAGGATATGAGAGTTTCCGTGCATCTGATCTATTTTGAAGATATGACATATGAAGAAGCCGCCAAGGTCATGAGGAAAAACAAGAAACAAATCGACAACCTTCTGTATCGTGCAAAGAAGGAATTACGAACCCTTTTAGGAAAGGAGGGTGAAGCTTTACTATGAGAAACATTCAAGAATGTTATGAAGAAGCCCTTCGTCGCAGTGAGGAAAGAATCAAAGAGCGTAAGAAGCGAAGAACCCACATTTTAGTGGCTTGTATCCCCATGGTACTCTGTTTGACTATTTTCGCAGGCTTCCTTTTACCTGGTTTAGGTGTTACCACCGACATGGCCGAACCGGAGGCAGGCCCCCCTCTCTATAATGCAGAATCCGCTATGGGAGATGGTGCAGTTATTCTTATGGATTCCGTTGAAGTGGTAGGAAACGGCCTTGCCCATAAGTTCACCTCCCCGGAAGATGTGCAGGAAATCATGGATTTCATAACCACCATAGTAACCACACCTCAGACAAATGCTACCACGGATACATTCGAGTTTATCACCGACGATTCTCTCACCGATGATTCTCTCACCGATGATTCTCTCACCATGCCGGGTGGGGACGCCCTTGGTAAGGGCTATCAAATTACTCTGCTCCACAGTAGCGGTATCGCTGAAGAATACACTCTTTTAGGTTCCGCCCTAACCAATCATGCTACAGGAGAAGTATTTCTCCTAAGCGAAGAAACCTACTTTACTCTAAAAGACTTATTGGGGATCTATCTGTACTGACCCCCCTTTACTGTTTTTGAAAAGGAGTGAAACTTTATGAAGAAATGTATGCTTATTATCTTGGTGCTTTCCATACTCCTAAGCCTCACGGGATGCAAGTCGGTGACATCTTTATTCAAGGATCCCGACAACGGTCCTCTTACTATGGTGCCTTTGGAATCTCCCACCGCTGAAGATGGTGTCATGATCCGCTTGGTGGATCTCATCTGGCATGAAGATGAGTACAGAACCACCTTAGAGGTAGAATGGATCAACAACACCCCTTATGAAGCAAATTACGGTTCCTCCTATGTGATCGAACGCCGTGAAGGAGAGGAATGGATCAGTTGTGCCATGAGGGACGATCTGGTATTTACAGCAATCGCTTATGTCTTGAATGCAGGGCAATCCCGATCCGAAATATACGAACTGACCCGCTGCTATGATGTTTCCTCCCCCGGAACTTACCGCTTCCGTTCCGATTGCTATGTATACGAATCTCCCGACAGTAGCGTAGAACAGGAAGTCATTGCAGAATTTACCGTGGAAACAGCTACCACCTCTATAGAAGCTGACTACAGCGGATCTCCCGTAGATTATTGTGCTCAATATGTACGTACAGACGGCTCCCCGGAAAAGGTGGTTTTCCCCTGTGTTCGGATCATCCGCAGTATGGATGAACTAAATAGCTACTATGACAATTGGAAAGACAGCTTCAATTTAGAGCGTAGGGACACCGTCTATGCCGATAGCACTATAGGTTTCTTAGATGTTTGCGACCAATATGACGATGCTTTCTTTGCCGAAAACTATCTTCTCTTTGTCCTCTTGGAGGAAGGCAGTGGCTCCATCCGACATGATGTACGCAGCGTAGAGCAAACCGCTGATGGAAAACTCAGCATTTCCATTGACCGTAAGGTTCCTGAAGTGGGAACCGACGATATGGCACAATGGCATATTATCTTTGAATTTAGCCGTGAATATTTGATTGAGAGCTCTTTAGACACCCTACTTTTTGTTGATGGCAACCCCGGCATTATGGATGATCAAGTTATTTCTCCCACTGTAGAATCGACCTTCACCAAACCTCCCAAAGGAACCCTCTATACTCCCGATGGAGCATTTTCACTGCAAACCGGTGGGTATCATTGGAGTTACACCGCAAGTGATGATCTCCGCAGTGATTCTATCGCCGATCAAGCAAGTAGACCTCCCTCCCCGGAACTTTTTACACCCGTTATCCTCAACAGTTCTTATGCAGAACAGGTCTATGCTCCCATTGGGGATGGCACTGCATCTGCACCTACGGATGAGATGGGCTACCTGTTAAAGCTGAGTTGGGAAGTCGATCCCCATACCATCACCTATACCTGCTGGCCCGATACTGTTTGGAACAACAGCAATACCAAGGAAGAAACTGTGGTATCTCAAGGGGGTCCCACCTTCTATGCAAAGACCGGCAGTTACATCTATGAAATCGTTGCCACATGGAATGACAACGGCACCGGCTACAACGGCACCGCCAATTACTATGTCTATATTAATGTCTGCTGAATAAGTCGCTGTTGCGACTTATCCTCACAGCATTGCTGTGAGGATCTTCAAAAATGGCTATTCTGAGCCATTTTTGAAGAATGCAAGCATTATACACTGTGTTTATTCCAACGAGTAGCTTGATACTCGTTGGAATAGTGCACGGTTTTTGCGACAAAATCGCAAAAACCGTGCACTTGAACAACGCAAAACCGTCCTGAAAGCCTCGGCTTGCAAGGACAATTGCGTTGTTCAGTACACATTATATCACAGACAGCACAGATTGAATCAAACAAATCCAAGAAAGGCCGGTGGCTCTGTATGAAAAAGCAAAAGTTCTTTCTCGCCCTTTGGAGCGTTCTCCTTGTATGTGCTATGGCAATCAACCTAACGGGCTGTACTTCCCAAGTCCAAGCTAAGAATCTTGCGGAAAATATCACCCCAAAGGATGTGGAGCCCGCTACAGACCTCGGTTCCCAAAACGGGACTGTGACGGACTTTGCACTTCGCCTGTTCCAAAACACAAGCAAGTCTACCGAAAACACATCGGTATCTCCCTTGTCTGTTCTCTGCGCCCTTTCCATGACCGCCAACGGAGCGAATGCCAAAACCTTGGAGGAAATGGAGCAGGTTTTGGGCATGACACCGGAAGATCTGAATCAATACCTCTACACCTATGTACAGAATCTTCCCCAAGGGGAAAATTACAAGCTGAGCCTTGCCAATTCTATCTGGTTTACGGATGATGATCGGTTCACAGTGCAAGAAGATTTCCTCCAAACTCTGACGGATTATTACAGAGCAGATGTTTACGCCGCTCCCTTTGACGATCAAACCTGCAAGGACATTAACAACTGGGTCAAAGAAAACACCGATGGCATGATCCCCGAGATTCTGGATCAAATCCCACCCAATGCAGTCATGTACCTGATCAATGCTTTAGCCTTCGATGCCCGGTGGTCGGAAACTTATAAAAAGTATCAAGTCAGAGAGGGCGACTTCACCAAAGAGGACGACACGATCCAAAAAGCCGACTTTATGTACAGCACAGAGCATAGCTATTTAGAAGACAACCGGGCTACCGGCTTTGTAAAATACTATAAAGGCGGCAAGTATGCCTTTGTCGCCCTCCTCCCCAAGGATGGCATCAGCCTTTCGGATTACATTTCTTCCCTCACAGGAGAATCTCTCCACCAGTTATTAGCCGAACCTGCTTATGCTACGGTTTATACCTCTATCCCCAAGTTTGAATCCGAATACAGTGTAGAAATGTCCGAAATTCTAAAAGCCATGGGAATGACCTCTGCCTTTGATCCCACAACCGCAGATTTTACAGATCTGGGATCCTCCACCGCAGGCAATATCTATATTAACAGAGTCCTTCACAAGACTTACATTTCTGTGGAAGAAGAAGGAACCAAAGCCGCCGCAGTCACAGCCGTAGAGCCCGGAGACGGTGCCGCCATGGAACAGGATGAACCGAAAGAGGTTTACTTAGACAGACCTTTCGTTTATATACTCATTGACTGTGAAAACAGCATTCCCTTCTTCATGGGAACCATGACAGATATGGATGGCTAAATACAGATATGGATGGCTAAATATTTAGATTGCATTTGCAAAAAGAATATGGTATCATAGAATCAAAGAATAAGGCCCTGTGTAGTTGTGGGATATGCCCCATTCGTAACAACAGGAACAGAATGATACGCCCATAACGATACACAGTTATGGGCGTATTTTGTCTTGTTTACAGACTATCAGGAAATATGTATTCCGTTTCAAAGGATCGTCACTATGAACAACCTTAAAAAATGGCTTTTGATCCTTGTGGCATTCGTAGCTATTGGCATTCTCATTTTTCAAGGCTTTACGATCCACGATCTAAAGGAAGAGCAGGAGGAACAGTTTGCTTCCCATATCGCTCTTGCCGCTCAGCAGTTCGGAGAATATAAGAAAACCGGATATGACTTCATGTATGAAGATGCTCTAATGGAACTTCATTCCGCTTCAAGCGTAGCACTCTTGTTAGAGGACAATGATTCTTACAAGGGACTCCACGGTGTATTGCTTTCTATCGTAGGTGCTTACTATAGTTTCCCCGAAGATTTAGCCCTCTTTACCGATGAACTATACGCAATCCTGGATCATTTTTCTGTAAACCACGATGCAGAAGATCTTTACGCCAAGCTGAATCAAATAGATAATACCCTAACAGGTATGATGATGGACCGAGCTGAAAAAGTAGACTAAACCCCACTATTCAGAAAGGATGTGACCCTATGAAAAAGAAGATCCTTCTTATTGGCTCACTTAGCCTTGTACTTCTTTTTGTTCTTGCAGTTTTGTTTATGGCAAAAAGCTCCTTTGGAATCAGTAAGGGAACCTATCTTCTATCCGACCATGGTGCGTCCTTGATCGTCATTGATAATTCTCCTGTTTCTATGCACAGCCAAAGGGATAAGGATGACTTATTTGAAGATTTGAGCGACGGAGACAAAGTTCTGATCCTTCACGACGGGATCGCAGAAAGCTATCCCGGTAAAACAGGTGTATATTTTGTCCTGAAGCTATCCGACGGTAGTATGGACGACGTTCCCGCAGAAGTCATTTTTTCCCTGCAAGAATTAGGCTGGCTCTCTGAGTCATGACATAAAGATAGAATCGCTTGAAATGCAGGAGTTTATAAAAGACTGCAAGGGAAAATCTTGCAGCCTTTTGGTCATACACTTATTTTATTTTCCTTTGTCAGTAGCTTGCAAATTAGCCGGTAGAACCAGTAGGCACCGGTCACAAAGCACAGATCTACCGCCGTCACGATCAGCACATAGAGAATCGCCGCCACAGCACTTCCCACTGCTACCTCCACAGAACGACGCACAGTTTCCAGCGGGGCAATATTGCAAACATAGAAATTGTTGTAATTGATCTCTAATAAGTGTGACATGGTGGCAGAAATCACACAGAAGCCCAAAATAAACAGCAACACCTTTTTCGTTTCCCCGGTAGGCTCCGGTTCGTGCAGATCCAGTGCCGGAATTAGCATAAACAGCAGCATTGCCACATTATGGAAGGCCACCGTATGGAAGCTGAAAAAGTTTGCGGTAAACTCCTTGACAGCCTGCGCCGAATAAATGAGATCCGGATAAGCTACTGTCAGTAGAAATACTGCCGCCAAAACCGCTGTTGTAATACATCTGATGGTTTTCTCATGCTTTCCACGATAAAACCCCATGATCGCCGGCATAAAAATTAGCATCGAGCAAAAATGGAACGGTAGATGATACAAGTCGTACCCTCTGTAAAGGGATAAAACCTGTTTGCCGATTTCCAACACTACCAACACACAGGCAAAAAATTGGAAGGGTATCATCCGAACCTTCCGAGATTTTTTTCTTAGAGTCAGTCGCAAAACCACTACGATCACCAACATCACAATCAATGCCGGTAGCAATGTTTGCACATGAGTAGGCGTCCAAAGTGTCATTTATATCCTTCTTTCTTTTTTAGCAGGCAGCTATATCTATGCGACATCTGCCTGTAGCATTCTTCTCCCTTGGCTATTATACTAACGATGATGTACAAAAGCAATCCCAAAGGCAAGAATTTTAACCGCAACAAACAATTTCTCTGATTCTATCCTTCACGACGGCATCGCAGAAAGCTATCCCGGTAAAACAGGTGTATATTTTGTCCTGAAGCTATCCGACGGCAGTATGGACGATGTTTCCGCAGAAGTTATTTCTTCCCTGCAAGAATTAGGCTGGCTCTCAAAATCATAATTTAGAGTAGGACTCGTCATGAAAAACAAAAGAATTTGCCCCAAGTGTAACAGTTCCGACATTCTCTTGGTTCCCGGAAAAGCAGGGGCTTACGGCTCCGGCAATAATATTCAAACAGGAATGACCATATTCTCCGCCGTCCTTGTCCATCGCTATATCTGCTGTTCCTGCGGCTATTCGGAAGAATGGATCGACAAAGAAGATATTCGGAAATTAAAAAAGAAATACGATAGAGATTAAACACCATTCTACGCACAATAGCTGTACGAGGTGACGAACTATGAAGAAATTTCTTATGATTCTATTTACATTGATTTGCCTCCTAAGTCTGGTAGCTTGCGGAGCAAGATCCGGAAAAGACTTTGACAAGCTCGATGATTTATACACCTTCGAGGCCACGATCCTGGAAATCCACGACTCCTACTTCCTTGTAGAGCCTGCGGCAGATTCTCAAGAAATCAACAGTTCCGAAAAGATCCAAGTATCCACCCAAAACGCAGATCCTTCTACCCAATGGCAAATAGGCGACTCGGTGCGGATCACCTATAACGGTCAGATCCAAGAGCTCTACCCCGCCATTCTCCCCCAAGTCTACAAGGTAGAAAAAATCCCTCTTGTAGACACGGATGAATAAGACCATTTTTTCTGTTAACCCATTAGACAAACTTGAATTTGGCGAGGTGAGGAAATGCTTGAGTTGTATGAACCTCAGGTTGAGGACTTGTGGTTTAAGGATAAAATGATGGGCGATGAGCAAACCATGTCTTACAATCA
>JAZOXB010000038.1:0-15010 GCA_045659585.1 Faecousia sp.
ATTGACTATGTAGAGATCCGCTTTAAGATCGACGGATGCACCGTTCCCTCCGGAAAGACTCCCGATGTGTACTTTGAGTATTATTACGAAAAGGACGGCGTCTACGGTGGCGCTTCGGATATGAAGACCACCTATACCTATGAGGCAGGGAAGTATATTACCCTGCGGATCCCTGCTACCGAGAACTTGCGTTCTGCACAGGAGCTCCAGGCCTTTGGCTTCCGCTTCCGCCATATTAAGGGCGGTACCTCCGGTAAACTGACGGTGGATTATATCTATATCGGTTCCGACGGCATTAAGGAACCTCAGTTGGATGAGAGCTTTATGATCGGACATTCCCTGAATTTGGCAAGCGACATTTCCGTGAACTTTGCCCTGGCTGCTTCTGACTTTGAAGGCTTTGATATGGACACGGTTTATGCAGAATGCCGCTATTATGAATACGAGGGAAATGAGGAAGGAAAAGAGATCGTCGTTACCTTAAAGCCACGGCTCAAGGGGGAATACTACTACTTTGTTTTAGAGGGGCTTACAGCCGTTCACATGACTAACGAGCTAACCACCGTACTATACGGCACAAAGGAGGGACAGGTTTATTATTCCTCCACAGACGTATACAGCATTGCAGATTATGCCTATTCCCAGTTGGGAAAGGCCGGAACCTCTGCTTCTCTGAAAACCCTTTGCGCCGATCTCCTTCGCTACGGTGGGGCTATCCAAGTTTTTAAGGGCTACCGTATGGATAATCTTGCTGACAGAAATATGACCCCGGAACAGAGAGCCTATCTTACGGATACAGAAACTGTTGCCTTCGGCAGCCTGAATCAGGTAGGTTCGGAATTGACCGATCCTCCTGTAGTCTGGGTGGGCAAGTCCCTGGATCTTCAGACAAGGGTAGGGATCAAGTACATTATGGATCTCAGCGCTTATGAGGGCGACCTACAAGATCTGACTCTTAGGGTTTCCTATGTGGACTATAAGGGACAGGCTCGCTCTGAAACCGTGGATACGATAGAGGTTTATAATGGGAATAAGGGATTATATGCTTTTACTTTCAGCGGTTTGATTGCGGCAGAGCTTCGGACGGTTGTAACAGTACAGGTTATGGAGGGAGATATCCCTGTTTCCAACTCCCTACAGTACAGGGGAGACACCTACGGAAACGGAAAGAGCGGACAGCTTTTGGAGGTCTGCAAGGCCCTCTTTGCCTACAGCGACAGTGCTTTGACCTATTTTAGCTAAGGAGAAAACTATGGATTACAGAAAAGAATCCCTCCGACTCCATGAGGAGTGGAAGGGCAAGATCGAAGTTGTATGCACCGTGCCTTTAGAGAACCGAGAGGATCTTTCCTTGGCATATACGCCCGGTGTAGCACAGCCTTGCTTAGAGATCCGGGACAATCCTGAACGGAGCTTCGACCTGACACGCCGTCATAATCTGTGTGCGGTCATTACAGACGGCTCTGCAGTTCTGGGTTTGGGAGACATCGGCCCGGAGGCCGGTATGCCGGTTATGGAAGGAAAGTGCGCTCTCTTTAAAGCCTTTGGAAATGTAGATGCTTTCCCCCTGTGCATTAAGACCAAGGATGTTGACGAGTTCGTACGGACAGTGTATCTTCTGTCCGGATCCTTTGGGGGCATCAACTTGGAGGATATTGCAGCACCTCGTTGCTTCGAGATCGAGAGCAAGCTGAAGGAACTGTGCGATATTCCCGTATTCCACGACGATCAGCATGGCACTGCCGTGGTCGTGCTGGCAGGTCTCACCAACGCCCTAAAGGTGGTTGGAAAGAAGAAAGAAGATGTCAAGATCGTTACCGTTGGCGCAGGTGCAGCGGGTATTTCCATTGTAAAACTGCTTTTAAAAGCCGGATTTACCAACATCACCATGTGCGACAAGCAGGGGGCTCTCTACCGTGGCTGTCCCGGTATGAACTGGGCCCAGGCAGAAATGGCAGAGGTGACCAATCCTGAGCAGACGGGAGGAACCTTGGCAGAAAAGCTGGTGGGTGCAGATGTATTTATCGGCACCTCCGCACCGGGGATCGTGACACGGGAAATGGTAGCATCTATGAACAAAGATGCCATCGTCTTTGCTTGCGCCAATCCTACCCCGGAGATCATGCCGGAGGAGGCCAAAGCCGGTGGAGCGAAGGTGGTTTGCAGCGGTCGTAGTGACTATCCCAATCAGATCAATAATGTTCTGGTGTTCCCGGGAATCTTCCGGGGGGCCTTTGATGTAAGAGCCAAGGCCATTACCGAAGAAATGAAGTTAGCCGCCGCCGAGGCTCTGGCAAACCTGATCCCTACCGAGGAGTTAAATGAGGAATATATCATCCCCAACCCCTTGGATAAGCGCGTAGCTACTGCTGTTGCCCAAGCCGTGGCACAGGCCGCAGAAGTATAAGTATTGTGAGAGCTGTCAGACGGCTCTCACTTTATGCTTGCCGGTTACTATGGGACTAAAGTCAGAAAGAAGAAATGCTATGAAAAAAATGATCACCCTGATAGTGGTATCTGTAATGTTGTGGGGAAGCTTGTTTCTGTATGGATCTGCGAAAGAGGCAGAGGAAAGTAGCGGATCTACATTACGGAATTTATACAATTATTCCTGGAAGATGGAAAATAATATACTGACTTCGGAGACTGCCTTTGATTACAGGGGAAATCTTTTGACACGGGATACCGGCTCTGTTACGAACGGTGTCTTAAAGAATATCCGCTACACCATGGCACAGACGGTACATTTGTACCACGATGTTCCCTGGATCATTCAGTGGAAATGCAGAGGTAATTGGTCGGGGATGCTTTTGAGCTCTACGGTGCAGAGCCCCTCTGACGGGCTGGCATATTTGTTCCGAGATCCCGGATCTAAGATTTTTGCATTCGGAGAGTACGATGGTCGTTGGAATAATTACGGCATGATTTTGAATTACGACACTACATCATTTCATGTTTTTCGGTTGGAAAATCGCATTGCCGATGATGGCTCCAATGGAGTGTATTTGATAATCGACGGACGAGAAATAGGCACTATGGATCATTACTATCTGTCCGCTTCCGACCAGAATAAAACAGTGCCTTGGGCAGAGGGCAAAGATCTGGTCTTTTCCAATATAGGAACCACATCTCATGCTATGAACGGAATGGGATTGGAATATCTCAGAATTTGGGAGATGGGTCATGACCATAGCTATGTAGCCCTTGTAACGCCTCCTACGGATACCCAAAAGGGATATACCACATATACCTGTGAATCCTGCGGATATAGCTATGTGGATCACTATACCGATCCTGTTTGCAGCCATATATGGACTCCGTGGGCAGAGGTGAAAGCTCCGACCTGCAATGCGGAGGGAAAGGATATCCGAACTTGCACGGTATGCAGTACGGAGCAGCTCCGCGATACCCGTATTACCGGAGATAGGGAACGGATCCTTGTGTCCGATCCTCTGCCGAAAGGGTATTTTGTAGGGAAAAATGTTCTGCTGATCGGGGACAGCATTACCTACGGTGTGGGTACAACAAAAACCTACGGAGCATTCCTTGCAGAAACTCTTGGAGCCAATGTTATAAACAAGGGAGTCAGCGGAAGCGGTTATTGCTCCGGTGGCAGAATGGCTACCAATATGACCCTTACAGAGTCTAATGTTCGCAATGCGGATCTGATTACGATCATGCTTGGGGTCAATGATTGGGCATGGGCGGTGAAGGAAGGCTCTTGGAACGGTAATCCCAATTATTACGACAAGAACGATACCTACTATCAGTTAGGGGAGTTTGACAGTACCGACCCTTCCACCTTCTACGGTGCGTTGCACGCATGGTGTGGGAATATTATGGATCTTAAGGAGATTCCCGGTTTTGAGAACAAGGAATTTGTTGTGATCACGCCACTGATCACATCTTGGAACAATTCTGTAGGTCAGAGAGTCTGGGATCAGGACAAGGTGAATATCCACGGTCATACATTCCGTGAATATTGCACGGCGATCATGGAAGTCTGTGCCTATTATGACATTCCGGTTTTTGATGCAAATATGTTCAGTGGGATCTATTACAGAAGTCCTGAGGATCAGAATGTAGACGAAACAGGAGGAGACGGCGTTCATGTGAATGTAAATGGCCATGCGTTGCTGGCGGAAGCTTTGGAAGAATTTCTGAGGGAAGGATATGCGTATGAAAAACGTAAGGTAGCCCAAGGAGGACATTCCTACGAGGATGGTGTTTGTCGGGATTGTCGTTTGCCTTATGTTTGTCATCATGCCTACGATTCCTTTACGGTACAGCCTACCTGCACGGCAGAGGGCTATACTGTGTATACCTGTCGACTCTGCGGTGAAAGCTACAAGGAGCATGGAGATCCTGCTGTTGGTCACCTTGATACAAACAGAAATAACCTCTGCGATTCTTGCAGTGCATACATTAACCCTGTGGCACTTTTAAGCAGATCTGTTTCGCTGAAGGGCAATATCGGTGTAAACTTCTACATGAGCCTTTCTCCTGCGGTTCTGGCTCAAGAAAATGCCTATATGCTCTTTATGCAGGAGGGAAAGGAACCGACTAAGATCGCTCTTGCCGACTGCTCGGTGGGAAAACTCCTTGGGAATGATGTCTATATTTTTACCTATGAGGTATCTGCCAAGGAGATGACAGATGAGATCACTGCCCGGTTCTTTTATGGGGAGGAATCCACTGCCCAATATCTCTATTCCGTCAAGATGTATTCGGACAATATCCGTGAGAATATGCCGGAAGACAACAAGCTGATAAAGTTGTTGGATGCAATGCTGAGATACGGTGCCGCATCCCAGCTCCAGTTCCGGTATCATACAGATAGACTTGCCGATGAGGGAATGGAGCCTGTGGACTATACGGACTTGCAGATCAGCGGATTCTTCCCGAACTACTTGCAGGGAACGAAAGCTGTGGTTCTGGCGGGAATGTCCTTACTTTTGAACTCGGAAACGACCCTTCGATATTTCTTCCAAGTAGATCCCCTTATAGAAAATATTACCGTTACCTATCAGGGCAAGGAACTACCTGTGTCTGTCCGAAACGGGTTGCATTATGTGGATGTGGAGAATATTTCCGCTCCTAATCTTGACGAGACCTTTACGGTCACTGTCTATGACGGTATCGAAAGTGCCGATGTCAGATTCAGCCCTATGGCATATTGCGAGTCAGTCAAGGAGAATGCACAGGGGATTCATAACGAGATAATGCAGAATCTTGTTTCGGCACTGTACTTGTACAACCGGGCGGCAAATGTTTATTTCTCCTCCGGGGAATCATGAAAAAGATAGATTGAATGAAAAAACAGTGGCGAGTTCCGAAAAAGGAGCTCGCCACTGTTACTTTGAAATAGAATAGTATATGTTGCGAAAATTTTGGTTATTTAATGTCTGCTGAACAAGTCGCTGTTGCGACTTGTCCCCACAGTATTGCTGTGGGGATCCGCAAAAATGGCTATTCCGGGCCATTTTTGCAGAATGCAGGCATTATTTACAGGGGTTCGCAGAAGCGGATGCCGTCCATGGTACGGATCTCATCCAGGATGATTTGGCGGCTTGCTTTTTTAGAGGCTTTCACCGTTGCAAAGAAGGACAGACCTTCCGCATGGGAGCCTTGCTCGATCTGCAAACCGGAAATGGAGAGGGAATGCTGTCCGATACGGTGGAGGAATTCTCCTAAGGAAACATCCTTTTCCAGTTCGATGTAGATATCCAGACTCTTAATACGGCTGTGGATCTGACCGTCCCACAGATTCAGCAGTGCCAGAACCAGGAAAATGACCAGACAACCCATCACAGCGACTTCGTACAGCCCGATGCCCAGAGCCAGCCCTACACAGGCGGCGGTCCACAGGCTGGCGGCGGTGGTCAAGCCCTTGATCCGATTGTGTGCAGTGACAATAATGGTTCCCGCACCCAGGAAGCCGATACCGCTGACTACCTGAGCACCCATTCTGACGGGATCCCCGGCGTTGTATGCTTGATAAATATACTGATTGGTCATCATGACGATGCAGGCACCGATACAGACCAGCATATTGGTGCGAAGACCTGCGGGGCGATTCTTCCGCTCCCGTTCAAAGCCGATCACTCCGCCCAGAATGACGGAGATCACCAGCCGTAGAGCCATAGACTCTAAGGTCAGTTCTCGAATCCCTACCATAGGATCAGCTCCTTTCTATGTAATGCATGTTACAGAGGCTTTCCGTTTAAGGCGGAATATACCAATCGATCTCCCTCGTAGCACAACTTCAGGGAGAAGAAGGGAACCTTCTGTTCCATCAGGGACAGGAAGATCTTATCTCCCTCCCACTGGGGCAGGGAAGCAAAGAATTCTTTATCCACCCATTCCAGTCTTCCCTCGTTACAATCAATGATCTCACCTTGGAAATCCGTAGCGTGGAACAGGTGCATATATTCACCCTCCCATTTGTCGGAGACAAAGGTGACGATGCCACAATAGCGATATTCCGTAAGAGTGAGACCCGTTTCTTCCATGGCTTCTCGGAGGAGGCATTCTTCCGGACTTTCGTTTTCTTCAAACTTGCCACCAATGCCTACCCATTTATCCTTGTTCAAGTCGTTTTCTTTCTTAATGCGGTGAAGAAGTAGGTAACAGCCGTCTTTTTCAATATAGCACAATGTGGTGTTTTTCATGGTTCTACCTCCCGAAAAATCAATTCCTTATACCCGGTTTCTTCGTCGAACTCCACGCCGATCTCCCAATTCTCCAAGATCCCGATCACCAGCTCACAAGTGGTATTGATGATACAGCCTTCGCACAGGTGACCGCCTATGGCAGACAGATCTTCCTTGGAAAGGGCAATATGAAGATGACAGCGGTTTTCACTTACGGTGCCGTTCAGGCTGAGGATCTCGCAGTGTTCCTCGACCTCTCGGATCCGCACACCGCTTGCGTCCCGTACTCTCCCACGAGAAATACAGCCTACGGCAGACAGAACAACAGCGGCAGGAATATGGTACTCCCTTGCGATCTCGCGGATGGATAAGAGTAGATCGTCTCCGCGGTGGAGTCGTTTGCAAATGGTTTTCATAGAACCTCCGATCTTTTTATAAAAAGGCTGTCTCTGAGGTTGGAAGCTTCGGAGACAGCACAGGGAACTACAGTATGATATTGATTGCACTGTGGCAATTGACAACGGAACAATGGGTGGTTCCTTTTTGGAATTCTCCGTCCAGCGTCCAATCCACATCCTCCGGAGCTTCGATCTCCACCGAGGGGGTGGAGAGGAAGGTGAGTATGGGACAATTGTAATCCTGAGTTGTCAGAGCCTTGATGCAATCGGACATTTCCAGAAGACTACGGGGTTTGCGAACCAATAACAGTTCCAAAAGACCGTCGTTCATATCCACAATACGGGGATCTAAGGTCAGAACCCCTGCTACAGAAGTGGAATTGCTAATGGCACCGAAAATATAATCATCCTCATATACCTTGCCGTCTGCGGTGGTAAAACGCAGATGGTGGCTACGTATGGCTGTCAATTCCTTTACGCTTTCCAACAGATAAGCGGTATGGCCCAAGAGATTTTTTAAATTCTGGGGCGTGGAGTAGGAAGCACGGGTAAAGGCTCCGAAGGATGCGATATAGGAGAAACAACGACCGTTAAATTTGCCCATATCCAGAGGGTGAGGGCTACCGTCTATGATGTTTTGTGCGGCGATCAGAACATCCTTGGACAGGCGGAGACTACCGGCAAAATCATTGGTACTGCCTGCGGGGATATAGCCGATGGGGGGACGGCTCTCCAGAGCGTCCAAACCGGTAATGACCTCGTTAAAGGTGCCGTCTCCGCCGATGCAGACCAGTAGATCATAGGCAGAGCCTCGTTGGGCAACCACAGTGGTGGCATCGCCCTGATCGGCGGTCATATGGACGGTGACTTCATAATCGGCACGGTTAAAGAGGGCAATGATCTCGGCTAAATGGGGAACGGCCTTCTTCTTTCCGGAGCAGGGATTCATGAGGATGAGGAGCTTTTTCATTTCACAACGACCTTTAAGTAAACGATCAGCAGAACCAGAGCCATGACCAGACCGAAGCCTAAGATGCACCACATTTCACGGGAGCGGGGCTTGGGGATCCGGAAGGGGGTAATGAATGCAAGACCGGTGAGAGCGGTCAGACTGCACAGGGCGAAACGGAATCCGTTTTGCTGGAACAGCTGAAGGAACAGGGAAATGTGATCCTGTTTCATACAGTATACAGAGATCAAACAGAAAAAGAAAGGGAAAAGAAGGGAAGAGGATGTAATGGGCAGACCGCAATAGTTTTTCCGAACCTCATCGGTGTCCTTTTGCCGGAGTTCTTCGGTTACATTGTAATAGGCCAGACGAATGACACCTGCCAGAACAAAGAAAGCGGCAACCACATAGGCATACCAACGATGTCCGCACAGCTCAATGGTCATGGTACCGGGAAGCACGCCGAAAGCTACCACATCCACAAGGGAATCGATCTGAATGCCGAAACTCTTTTCTTCCTGGGTACGGTTCTTTTTAGCTCGGGCGACCTTGCCGTCGAACATATCACACATTCCACAGAACATCAGGCAGAAGGTAGCCAGTATGGGGTGGGAACTGGTGACTAAGGTAATGCCACCGATTGCGGATATGAGACTTAAATATGTTAAAATGACGGTATAATCGTAGAAACCGATCATATGAGATCCTCCTTATTGTATCTGCTGTCGAAACGAAGGGATATAGGTATTTCTGAAACGAAGCCTTATTAAGATATTATCCTATATTTTCAGTCATTCGTCAAGTAGGGAATGACAAAATATGTAGGAAATTGTAGGAAATTCACGCAAATCTTAGTCTCAGAACTCGCCTACGGCATACATTAAGGCAGATAGGGCACACAGGGGAGCGGTTTCGCAACGGAGGATCCGACTTCCCAAGGTACAGATCTGCAGGCCGGCTTCAGCCGCCTTTTGGATCTCCATATCTTCAAAGCCGCCTTCGGGGCCTGTAAGGATAGAAGCGGTTCGGAAGGGAGCGGCTTCTATAGCGGCACGGAAGGTGAGGTTTTCTTCGTTTTCGTAGAAGCAAACGGCTAAGTCGGCTTCGGCGGCTTCCTTTAAGGCGGCTTCATAGGTGGGCAGGGAGCGAACTTTGGGGATCATGCCACGACGGGACTGCTCAGCAGCGGAGGCGGCGATCTTCTGCCATCGATCCAGCTTCTTTCCCAAGGACTTGTCGTCGGGACGGGACACGCAACGGGCAGAGGGGAAGCAGATTAGCTCTGTAGCACCCAGTTCCGTGGCTTTCTGGATCACGTGTTCAAACTTGTCGCCCTTGGACAGTGCCATGTATACGCGACATTTGACGGCGGCTTCGCTTTGGGAAGGGTCAGCACTGTGGACTACAAGGCTGATCTGACCGGGAGCCACATCGGAAACGGTGCAGGCATAATCGGTACCTTCTCCGTCACAGACAGTGACGGCATCGCCGTTTTTCAGGCGGAGAACTTTGGCATGGGCGGCATTCTCTCCGGTCAGTACCATAAAAGAAGAATTGATCTCCTGAGGATCTACAAAGAAACGAGCCATAACAGCTCCTCCTATCCGAGTTTTATATGCCACTATTTTATCAGAAAAAATAAATTTTTGCAAGATTAAAAAAAGGTATTGACAAATCATAAAATTCGCTGTATAATAGCGGAGCAAAGTGCATATGCGAGTGTGCTGGAATCGGTAGACAGGCACGTTTGAGGGGCGTGTGGCAGCAGTCGTGTGCGTTCAAGTCGCATCACTCGCACCAAGATCGACATTCTCTTATGAGAGTGTCGATTTTTTTGTCTGTGTACCCATTACTTTTGCAGAGCTGTGAGAACAGAAAAGGAGCAAACGATGAAGATCAACAAAGCGTACAGTTTATCAGGCCGGACGAAATAAGGATCGGCCGCATGTTGTATTTGGGGAGTGCTAGCCGAAATCAGCACCAATTCTATGAACAGTATTGGATAATCTCCCCATTTGTAATTGCTAAAATCTTATCTTCTAACCTCGTGCCGAAGCGTAGTCGGTACGAGGTTTTTGACGCTAAAAAAGAAAAAGAGAATTCTGAATTAGGATTGCAAATTTTGTTGGAATATGGTATTCTATAATGGAAATAATATGGTTTGGGAGATGCAGATATGACTGAACTTGTAACCAAAGAAATGATTCCTGAATATGAAGCCTTCTTAGAGAGCCATCCCGAAGGCCATTTTGCACAATCCGCCCTATGGGCAAAGCAGAAGCCCGCCTGGCGTTGGAAGGCCATTGTTTGCCGTGGCGAAGACGGCAAGATCAAGGGTGCCATCTCTTTCTTGATCCGCCGTATGCCTATCGTCCGCAGAAATATGATGTATGCTTGCCGTGGTCCCGTATGCGATCTTACGGATAAGGAAACCTTTGCAGAGCTGATGAACGCTTCCAAGGCTCTTGCCAAAGAAGAAAAGGCTTATGTCATTAAGATCGACCCCGATGTTCCTTCCTCTAACACGGATTTTGCCGCTATGCTGGAAAGCCACGGCTTCAAGACCCGTGATACCGGCAAGAACTTTGAGGCCATCCAGCCCAAGTATGTTTTCCGCCTCCACCTAAACGGTCGGACGGAAGAGGAGGTCATGGCAGACTTCCACCAAAAGTGGCGGTATAATATCCGTGTTGCCGTGAAAAAGGGTGTTGAGATCCGCCTGTGTGGGAAAGAAATGGTTCCTGAATTTGCACGGATCATGATCGAAACGGGACTTCGTGATAATTTTGCTACCCGTCCTCCGGAGTATTTTGCCGCAATGTTGGATAACCTTGGAGATAAGTGCCGTCTGTATATGGCATTCCATGAGGGTCAACCCATTGCAGGTACTCTTGCTATCCTCTATGGTGATAAGGTCTGGTATCTTTACGGTGCCAGCTCCAATGAGCATCGGAATCTCATGCCCAACTACCTCCTTCAGTGGAGCATGATGCAGTGGGCAATTGAGAACAACTGCCGCGTTTATGACTTCCGTGGTGTTTCCGGTGATATTTCCGAGGATAACCCCCATTACGGCCTCTATCGGTTCAAGAAGGGCTTCGGCGGTGACTTTACGGAGTTTGTTGGCGAATACGATTATGTGCAGAACAAACTCATGTACTTCATTGCGGAAAAGGGCAGTTTGGCATATAAGACCCTGGCGGCAAAGCTGTACCGTATCAAGAATCGCAAGGGGTGATCCCATGAGTACCTATGTTGTTTCTCGGGAGGATCTTGCCCATAATGTCAGGATCCTGCAGGCCAAGGCGGGGCAGACCCCCATTTGGGCGGTGGTAAAGGCAGATGGCTACGGCTTGGGTGTCGGAGCCTTTGCTAAAGAACTGCATGCCTTGGGGATTCGTCATTTTTGTGTGACGGAACCTTGGGAAGCAGAAAAGATCCGCAATGCGGGGATCTTCGAAGCACCCATCCTCATGATGCGACAGCTCAGTGATCCTGAGCAGATTCGCTCTATGCAGAAATTAGATGTTATCCTCACCGTTGGCTCCTTAGAAGCGGCGGCACGGATCAACCGTACCGTAGACAGCCCTGTATCCGTTCATTTAAAGGTAGATACAGGAATGGGACGCTATGGCTTCCGACAGACGCAGATCTCGGAAATGGTTTCCCTGTTCCGAGAGGACAAGAATCTGCGGATCAAGGGCATCTATACCCATTTTAATTGTTCCTTCTGCAATGACCCTCTCACAAAGACCCAGTTTTCCGTATTTGAAAGTACTGTAAAGGCTTTGCAGGCAGAAGACTGTGATACGGGAACGGTGCATTGCTGTAATTCAGGTGCCTTCTTAAAATTCCCGGAAATGCATTTGGATGGAGTTCGTTTGGGCTCTGCCCTGTTGGGGAGAATGAGCTTTCCTACAGAGTTACGCCCCTTGGGCAAGGTGGAGACTGCTATCGAGGAACTTCATCACCTTTCTGAAGGACAGACAACGGGCTACGGTGGGATTTGGAAAAGCAAAAGGGACAGCACCCTTGCCATTATCCCTGTAGGCTGGTATAACGGTATGCAGGTCAGTTGTAAGGAAGACCGTTCCCGGGCTGTGGATTGCATCCGCGGAGGCCTGAAGGAACTGAAAAACCTTCTGAAACGCCCTAAGACCTATATCATGATTTCCGGGAAGTCCTGTCCCATGGTGGGAGCCATCGGATCTCTTCACTGTGCCGTGGATGTTACCGGTGTGGTATGCCGTGTGGGGCAGAGTGTGGAGCTTCCTATCAACCCCATGCATATTAAGGGGATGGAGGTGCAATTCCGATGACGAAGGAAGAAATTCGCCATGCCCTGACCGATCCTTCCAAAGTATCTCGGAAGGCCCTTGCCAAAATGGCCTGGGAGATGGAGACAGAGGAGCCGGAGCGATATAAGAAGATCCTTTCCGAAACCCGTTGGGAGGGAGAGGCAAAGGTCGCCTACTGTGCATACAGAACCGCAAAAATTCTCAGCTATATTGCCATGATCCTGGCAGTTATTGTGGTTGTTGCCAGCTACTTAGTAGGGGATTTCGGGATGCAACTGCTGACCGGATGGCTAAACCGCTATGCTCTGGCGGCAGGGATCCTGGTGGCTATGAGTCTGTTTGCAGGTGGCACCCTACTCCTGAACAGCCGAAAGGAACGGCTGATCGCCTACGGCGTTTTGGAAGATATGTGATTTGATAGGACATGAAACAAACCCCGAAAGCAGACTTCAGATCTGCGTTCGGGGTTTGTTCTGTATATCATATAATTAGGTGCCGAAGAAAGAGAAATGCATATAGTCCTTATAACCGCTGTTCCAGTTAATGCCCCAGATGAAGCCGTACTTGGCAAAAGCGGTGGCTACATCACCGCCGGGGGTAATGGAATAGGGATTTTCGCCGGGCTTCCAGAAATTGCCTACCAGAGCATTGCCGGAAGGATCACAATAGTAGTTTTCGTCCCAGTTGATGTCAATGGCGGAGCCGATGGTGTGCTCGGACTTGCCGGATTGGCTGTAGCAGTAGATCTGATGGATGGGGAACTGCTCGGGGCCGTTGAAAATGTCATCGAAAATGGCTTTAATGGTCTCAGCCAGGTTTTTATGTACGGTCAGAGTCCAGGTGCGGGGTTCTTTTTGTCCGTTGGACTTTAGGTACCAGGCTTGAATGTCGATCTTTACCATATCGGCTTCGGACTCGGAACGGGGATCGTAATAGTTACGGGGATCGGATACGACTTCGCCGAACATAAACATACATTTTTCTGCTTTGGTAAAGCTTGCGTTGGGAAGATTGGGGTTGGGAGGTGTGGTTTCATCGCCGGTATCGTCGTTATTGGTATCATCGTTTCCGGTATCGTCATTGCCTGTGTCATCATTGCCGGTATTATCGTTTCCGGTGTCGTCATTGCCTGTATCATCATCGCCGGTATCGTCATTTCCGGTGTCCTCTTCCGGTCCTTCGCATATAAAATCACAGGTATCATACAGACCGTCACGGGTATATACGGAAACTTGGGCATGGCCGGGAGCCACAAAAGTGACCAGACCTTCTTGGTCTACAGTCACGATATCGGTATCGGAGCTTCGCCACAGAACAGAGAGGTCTGCGGGAGTGGTGGTTACAACAAGACGGAAGGAGTAGCCTTCGGAAAGAGTAACTTCTTCTTTGTTCAGAGAAATATCTTCCGCAGAGACAGGAGGAACTTCGGAACGGATCATAGCTTCTTGAATGCGACAGAAAACAGCGGCACATTGTGCACGGGTAGCAGTGGCTTGGGGACGGAAGGTGACGGAACCGTCATCTTCGGGGAAGCCGGTAAGGATCCCGGCATTATATAATCTGATGACAGACTCCAATGCCCAGGAAGAAATGTCCTCCATATCTGCAAAAATAGGAGCGTTGGAATCGGGGACAGCATCCGTATCGGGATCGTCGGTACCGGTATCGATACCTGTATCTGTATCGGTATCGGGAGCAGGAGCAACGTCCTCATCGGTATCGGGGATGAGGTCTGTATCCGGATCTTCGTCTGTGGTGTGAACCGGCTCTGCTTCGGAAGGATCCATCTCCGTTGAGAGACTATGTCCCATAGCATCTAAGTAATAAGAAAGAAGCTTTGCCATTTGCTCACGGGTAATGGCACGGTTCGGAGCGAATAGGAAGTCATTTACACCGTTTACGATCCCGTTGCAAACGCCCCAGCGAATATGGGGAGCGTAATAAGCAAGGTCATCTACGTCTTGCTTGAAGAATTCGGGAGCACCTTCACGGGACCAGAATTCCGTATCGATCCCCTCGAACCGACCGAGAACGGTAACGAACATACCGCGGGTCATAGTATCATTGGGAGCAAAGCGATCTTCGGAAACACCGTTGAAAAGTTGAGCTTCCACAACCTGCTCGATGTAGGCTTGAGCCCAGTGACCTTCGGTATCGGAAAAGGCATAAGCAAAGGGGAGAGAGGATAGCAATAATGCAAAAGAGAGGAGAATTGCCAAAATACGTCTTTTCATAAAAACAATCCTTTCAAATATGTAGTTGTGACAAAGAATTACAAAAGCAGTAAGCCCTTACATTCATATAATAAAGAAAAAAGAGAAAAAAAGCAAGTAAAAAATGAAATTAAAAAAAATAACAAAAAAAATGAAAAAAGTGCTTGACAAATGAGGACTTGTCTGTTATTATATCGAAGCGCTTGAGGCAAGAACCTCGAGGTTAACAAGAACTTCAAAAAAACTTCAAAAAAAGTTAAAAAAGTACTTGACAAAATCGAGATCTTGTGATAAGATAGCGGAGCTGTTGCAAACGGAAACAAAGCAGAAACAAAGATTGCACAGCGGTGTACCTTGTAAATTAAACAACGAGAAACATGAACAAACACCTTGAACAATTTTGATTATAAAAAATATTAAGTTGTTCTTGATGATGTCAATTGAGACATTTGCGAGAATAGCCAACGAAAATTCTTGAGTATAGCTAAGAGCGAACTTA
>JAZOXB010000039.1:0-3504 GCA_045659585.1 Faecousia sp.
AAGTCCGTGCACGCCCTTGGCTCTCCCTCTGGGAGAGCTGTCAGCGTAGCTGACTGAGAGGGCAGTAGGGGTTGGGAGTTAGCAGGAGAGTTTAGAGGATCATGGGCACCTTTTGGCTTGCCAAACTTACGAAATACGACATTAGATAAAGAGAATTTATGACTCGGTATTGGTTTGCTCCCTGCCGGGGGCGTTCATTTCTTGTTATTTGACAAGAAACGAACCAAAGAACCAAACCGGGGGAGGCGCTGAGGGTTTCACCGGCTCGTTACCCCGGTGGTGTCGTTTCCTTTTTCGCCGGATGAAAAACCGCCCTCCCCCGGCCCCCTCCCGGCGGTGCATCCCACTATCGTTCCCTTGTTTCAGATCGTTTTATTTGCGTCACTTTGCCACAAATTGAAATTTCAAACTGCTCGATAAACTGTGATTTGCAGTGCAAACACAATGGGCTTTAGCCCATAAATTTCAATCCGTGGCGTAGCCATACCGCCTTTATTCTTTATTATTAGTTCTTTATTCTTTCGCTCCACCAGAGCGACAAACTGTGATTTGTAGGTTTGAAGTGAGGGAATTTGGGATAGAATCTTTGTAAGAACCGATGGGAAATTTCCTACATATCATTTGGACAAGGGGAATACAATGGAGCAGGGAGCGGACTTGCCCTTTTGGGAGGCATCGGATCACCAAGGAGGAATTTATGAAACAGCAATTGGGATTTTTTGTGCTTTTATGTTTGTTATGTAGCGGGATCCTGTTGTTTCCTTATAAAAGGGAACGAATTGAGACGACCGGTGAGGAAAAAGCACTTGCAGACGAGACTGTTACCCTACGGGTGCTTCGTGGGGAGCAGGTGGAGCAGATGACCTTGTCTCGGTATCTGGCAGGGGTTGTGTCCGGGGAATTGACAGAGGATTTCCCTATGGAAGCGAAAAAGGCGCAGGCTGTAGCGGCTCGTACCTTTGCTCTGCGACGGGCTACAGAGGGGAAACATGAGGGCGCGGATATTTGCACAGATAGTAGCTGTTGTCAGGCATGGGATCCCGTGCCTTCGGAAACTGCCCTCCAAGCAGTGCGGGAAACCGATGGATTGGTTCTGATATATGAAGAAGAACTGATCGAGGCTACCTACTTTTCCTGTTCCGGCGGCAGGACAGAGTCTGCGGAGGCGGTATGGGGAAATGCAGTGCCCTACCTTCAGGCAGTGGACAGTCCCGGGGAGGAGGATGCACCTCGATTCCGTGAGGAAATCGAGTTAATGGGAGAAAATTTTATTGCCCGTTTACAGACTCTGTATCCGGAATTGGCGCCATGGGGAGAACCCTATGAATGGTTTGGAGAGATCTCCTATACCAACGGAAACGGCGTAGATACCGTAGAGATCTGCGGGATCCCGATAGAGGGCATACAATTGCGGAAGCTCTTCGGTTTGAGGTCTACCAATATCCGATTTTCCGTCAATGCAGAGGCTATTACCATCAGCACTCTGGGCTACGGACATCGGGTGGGCTTAAGTCAATATGGAGCCAGGGCAATGGCTCTGGAGGGGGAACTGTTTTCCGAGATTCTGAGCCATTACTATAAAAATACAGAAATAAAACGCCTCTCCCTGTCGGAAGAGGCGTAATATTCGTACAAATGGGTCTGTATTCGACAATTAACCTGCAGTGTACAGCAGGGAGACGAACAGGGTCAGCAGAACGAATGCAGCAGCGATCCACTTGGTGATGCCTGCCAGCTTGGCGTCCATAGTATTGCCCTTGTTCTTGCCCATGTAGCTCTCGGAGTTGCCGGACAGCGCACCCAGACCGCTTTCCTTGCCGGACTGAAGGGTGACGATGATGATCAGAACAACAGCGGAAAGAACCTGCATGCCCATAAGAATGTACTTCAGAATGTTCATAGTAACCTCCTGTGAAACCGCTTTTACGGCCAGCGGTATGCCGGAATCTTACACAGTATAAAGAATAATATCACAATTCAGGGATTATTTCAAGCCTTTTTTTGAAAAAAAGGGAATTATTTTGTAACCCAGGTATTTGTAGCGGCACAGGTCAGGTAGGCGTTAATGAAACCGTCGATATCGCCATCCATAACTGCGTTGATATTGGTCATTTCATAGCCGGTACGGGTGTCCTTGGCAAGGGTATAGGGCATGAAAACATAGGAACGGATCTGGCTGCCCCATTCGATCTTCTGCTGAACTCCCTTGATGTCGGAGATCTTTTCCAGATGCTCTCTTTCTTTGATCTCATCCAACTTGGAGCGGAGCATACGCATACAAGCTTCGCGGTTCTGGAACTGGTCACGCTGGGTCTGGCAAGCAACTACGATGCCCGTAGGCTTGTGGGTCAGACGAACAGCGGAGGAGGTCTTGTTGATGTGCTGACCGCCTGCACCGGAGGAACGGAATACCTGCATTTCGATATCCTCGGGACGGATCTCGACTTCTACATTGTCGTCGATCTCGGGGATGACTTCTACAGCGGAGAAAGAAGTGTGTCTGCGTCCTGCGGAGTCAAAGGGGGAAACGCGAACCAGACGATGGACACCCGCTTCACTCTTCAGGAAGCCGTAGGCATTGGGGCCTTCGATCATAATATCAGCGGACTTCAGACCTGCTTCGTCACCGTCCAGATAGTCCAGGATCTTATAGGTGTAGCCGTGAGCTTCTGCCCAACGGGTGTACATACGGTAGAGCATATAGCACCAGTCCTGTGCCTCGGTGCCACCGGCACCTGCATGGAAGGACAGGAGGGCATTGTTGCCGTCGTATTCGCCGGTGAGGAGGGTTTCCAGACGGGCGGCTTCCATGGAGCTTTCCAGCTTTTCGTAACCGGCGATCAGCTCTTCCAACATGGAATCGTCGTTCTCCTCCAATGCCATTTCGCAAATGGTCATGAGGTCGTCCCAACCGGTAGTCATGGCGTAGAACTTATCACGTTTGGTTTCCAGTACCTTAGTACGCATAACAGCCTTCTGAGAGCGGGCGGGGTCATCCCAGAAGCCGGGGGACTCTGCCATGGCATGGAGCCGTTCCAGTTCGTCCAGAAGAGCCTGGGGCAGGAATGCGGCACGGAGCTCCTCTAACTTAGGCTGAATATCGTTTAATTTTACCTTATATTCTTCAAATTGGATCATAATCATTACTCCATCACAAATTTTTCCTTATACAGTATACCCGAATTCCGGGCTGATGTAAAGGAAAATTTTTGATTTCCCGAAGAAAAATTAAAATCCAAGGGTAAACCCATAGTGATCGAACCGTAAATCACAGTTTATCGCTCAGTTTGAAATTTCAATTTGTGCCAAAGTGACGCAAATAAAACGATCTGAAACAAGGAAACGATAGTGGGACGCACGGCGGGGAGGGGGCCGGGGGAGGGCGGTTTTTCATCCGGCGAAAAAGGAAACGACACCACCGGGGTAACGAGCCGGTGAAACCCTCAGCGCCTCCCCCGGTTTGCTTCTTTGGTTCGTTTCTTGTCAAATAACAAGAAATGAACG
>JAZOXB010000040.1:0-6002 GCA_045659585.1 Faecousia sp.
CAAGGGCTTTGCCCTTGATTTGGCAGCTTTGCTGCCATATTTTAATCCGTGGCGTAAGCCACACCGACACTATTCATTATTCACTATTCACTATTCACTCAAATTCCCTTATCGCTCGTCAGAGCGATAAACTGTGATTTGAAGAACAAAGAGAACCGTTCCTTGTATTACAATACATCAAACAGTGACGAGGGGAGGGAGCTCCGTAGAGTCGGAAATGGAGCAGGGAAGGGGTTGGGATTGCAGAGTTTGGATGATTTCTTCTTGGTAATACAGCATTGTAAAATCCTTATGAGAAAACAGACGGTGGTAATCTATATTCGGGACGGTTTGGCATCCGTTGAGATAGAAACAGATATATTTATCCAAGACTTCGTCCCGACCTATACCATAAAAGGAGCCGTAAATATATCTGACTTGGATCTGCGTAACTGATGTATAGGGAACAGAACGGAGGCAATGACCTTTACGATCCATAAAATCCATAGAGCAATCCGAAAATACAACAGTTGCTTGGGCGATCTTGCCGTAACGAATGGAGGGATACCACAGAAAAAACGCAAAACATATCATGATACCCACAGGAAACCATATCTCACGATTATTGTTACATAGGTCGAAGAGAATGGTGGCAAGGAGCAGGAGCCCTAAAAAGACAGATCCACCGATTGCGATCTTTCTCCGACAGCGAAACATGATCTTTTCTTTGGGAACGATGTCAAAAGTCATTTTGTTCAACCCTCCTTATTCCGTTCTGCTTACTGCAAATATACCATGGAATAGATGCATTGTCAATACGCCCGGCGACTTCTGTACACCCGAATCCTTGTAATTTCCAATTCCCGTTTATGGTGCTGTTTTCAAGTTAGTAAAGGTCCTTGCCTCTCCCTCTGGGAGAGGTGCCGCGACTGCGGCGGAGAGGGCAGTAGGGATTCCCAATTTTGTACCGATTTCGTAGTAGGCAGAGCAGTAAATTGGTTCTTACTCTGATAATTGGTTCTGATTTCTACTGCCTACTGCCCTCTCAGTCGCCCAAGGGCGACAGCTCTCCCAGAGGGAGAGCCAAGAGACTCTGCAGACTTGAAAACAGAGCGATAAACTGTGATTTGCAAAATTTGCGGAGGACAAAGGGAAAAATATCTGGAAACTTTAAGGAAAATATGATAAAATAGCCTTATATTCAATGGAAAGGCGGAAGAAATATGAATTTTAAGGCTTTCTTTAAATTTCGGCTCCCGGCGTTATTGCTGATCCTCTGTTTCGTCCTACAGATGGTACCTGCATGGGCTTGGGCAGAAGGGGACGAAAAGCCCGATGCCAAGGCTGTAACCCCTTCGGCAACGGTCAGCCAAATAGACGAGCTTTTCACAGCCAGATCCTGGGATCAGCATCCTCGAATTTTGGCAAACAGTGAGGACTTTAACAGGATCCGTAAGGATCTGGAAACAGATCCCTATTTGCAGACCTGGTATGCCCGTATCTATCAGTACTGTGTGGCACAACTTTCGGAACCTGTTGTGGAGTACCAGATCCCCGATGGTGTCCGACTCTTGAGTGTGTCCAGACTGGCAAGCTACCGCATTACCTGGATGGCATTCCTGTATCAGATAAACGGAGAACAGCGGTTTGCTCAGCGAGCTGTGGAAGAGCTTTTGCAGGTGTGTTCTTTCTCCGATTGGAACCCCAGCCATTATCTGGATGTTGCCCAGATGTGCTATGGTGTAGGTATCGGCTATGACTGGCTGTACCACTATATGTCCGATGCACAGAGAAAGACCGTATCAAAAGCCCTTTACAATCTGGCAATTTCCCAACAGCAGGATCAGACCAAGAGCACCTATCTCCGTACCAACAGTAACTGGAACCCTTGGTGTAATGCAGGCCTTTCTGTTGCGGCTTGTGCCATTTACGAAAGCTATCCCTCCCAGTGTAGCTTTGTCCTGTCTAAGGCTGTGACCAATGTCCAGAGCCACAACGTTACCTTGACCCCTGCCGGTTCCTATGCAGAAGGCCCCGGCTACTATCAGTTGGGTGCAGGCTTCATGGTCATCCTTATGGAGACTCTGGGGAGCGTTTTGGGTACGGACTTCGGTCTATCCGACATGGAGGGTATTAAGGAATCCGGTCAGTATCTCTTGGCCATGAACGGCTACAGTAATACCTTTAACTTCGGTGACGGCAATGCATCTCTTATGGATGGGGCACTGCTCCACTGGTATGCCAACCGATTCAATATGCCGGAGCTGTCCCTGTATCAGCGTTCCATGCAGAGTACCAGCGTCATGTACGACGAATATCTGGCCATGATCTGGTATTCTCCCGCCTTGGTAGAGGGGATGTCTTTGAATGAGAGACAGCCGGATCACTTCCTCCTCAGTGACGAGTATGAGAGCATCGCTTCCTTCCGCGGTTTCGGTGGGGATGCCACTCAGATCTATACCGCCATGAAATCCGGCATGAACAACAACAGCCATACGGACTTAGACGTTGGAGACTTTGTTCTGGAGGCGCTGGGAGAACGGTGGATCACAGAAATGGGATCCGACAACTATAACCTCCCGGGATATTCCAGTCGATTAGAGGACAGCAAACGCTGGACCTACTACCGCAAACGAGCAGAGGGACAGAATACTCTGGTGGTCAAGCCGGGAACCTCCGGCGGACAGGCCTTTAATGCCAAGTGCCAGATGGTTTCTTACGAAAGCGCCTATGACGGTGGCTATGCCGTTGTGGATATGCTGGATGCATACGATAACTACGGCGTGACCCAGAGCAAGAGAGCCCTTGCGCTCTTTGACAATCGAAGCAGAGTTTTGATTCGGGATGAGCTTAAGATCAGCTCCGTTTCCACGGTTTACTGGTTTGCCCATACAGAGGCAGAAATTTCTATTTCTGCAGACGGCAAAACCGCTGAACTTACCAAAAATGGTAAAAAGCTCATTGCCCAAATCGCAGAGCCTTCCAATGCTACATTTACCTCTATGACCGCCGATCCTCTCAGCACATCTCCTGCTTCCGTATCCGGAGAAAATTCCAGAGAGGGATTCCGCAAGTTGGTCATTTGCCTGAAAAATGTGACCAATGTCAACATTTCCGTTGTTTTCACCCCCGTTTTAGAGGAAGGGGATCGGAACAAGACCCTACCTACCACTACCATTGCTAACCTGAAAACCCTCCTCAATGCCTATGATCCGGGAACCACCCTGAAAACCGACTCCGATGGTGTCTACGAGATCTATGATACAGAAGATCTCATGTGCTTTGCCTCCATGGTCAACAGCGGTACCACCTTCTACGGGAAACAGGTTCGTCTCATGAATGATATCGACCTGAAGGGCCGTACTTTTACTCCCATTGGCGGTAGCGGCACAAGTAACAGCTTCCGCGGTACCTTTGACGGCAACGGCCATGTGGTGAAGAACCTGTTTATCAACCAATCCGGGGTGGGATCTACGGCCTTCTTCGGCAGAACCTCCGGTGCCACCATTAAAAACTTCGGTATCGAAAGTGGCACCATCTATTGCGGAGATAAATCCGGCGGCTTGACAGGCCTTTCCTCCTCCATTACCATTGAAAAATGCTTCAATAAGGCCAATGTTATTTCTTCCGCAGGACAGTGCGGTGGCTTGGTAGGCCAGATTGGTGGAACCAACACCATTACAGATTCCTACAATTATGCCGATATTACAAGCACCGCAGGCATTGCAGGTGGTATTGTGGGCTATGCCGCCAGTGCCACTACTATGACTCTGACTAACTGCTACCACATGGGCGAACTGTCCGACAGTTTAGGTCGTTGCGGTCTCATTGGATTCTATAACACTACCTCAGAAAGCCTCCTTGTTACCAAGGTCACGGTGAATAACTGCTATGCAACCACAGCCATTAAGAGTAGTGCAGTGACCGATAACAGCACCTTGGAAAGCTATACCAATTGCTCTAAGCTGTCTGTAGCGGAAATGCCTGCCATGGCAGTGACTCTCGGCAGTAGCTTCATTTACGACTGCGAGTACGAAAATGCCAACGCTCCCGTTTTGGCTTGGCAGTGCGATACCACCCTCCCCAAGGATCCGGTTATCCAAACGGCGGCACAGCTTCGCCTCTTTGCCTACAAGGTCAATACCGGTACTACCTATAGCGGAAAGACCGTGAGATTAGGCAACAACATCGATTTGGATTCTGTTGAATGGATTCCCATAGGCGGCAATACCACCGCAAACGGAAGCAAGGGAAAAATCTTTAAGGGAACCTTTGACGGACAGGGCTACAGTATCAGTAACCTTTCCGTGACTGCAAATCGTTTTTATGTAGGCTTCTTCGGCTCTGTACAGGGTACGGTTCGGAACCTTGGCATCCGAAGCGGTCGCGTGATCGGCGAGAAGAAGGTAGCGGGACTTGCAGGCTACTTCTCCGGCACCATGGAAAACTGCTACAACAGAGCCGCTGTTACAGGCGGTAGCCATACCGGCGGTCTTATCGGTTCTCCCGATGCCATTACCATGACCAACTGCTACAACATGGGTACGGTAGAAGCCGAACTGGTAGGCGGCGGTCTTATGGGCTGGATGTCCGAGAGTTCTACCGGCTCCGTGATCCGTAACTGCTACAACGGCGGCAGTGTGTCCGGCTCTACTACAGGCTCCCTTGCGGTGTCTGCTTCCGGCACGGATATCCAATTTATCAACTGCCACGCTCTGACCGGCATCGCCCTCATGGGCGACACTACCGGTTGCACCCTGACCGATTGCACCCGACTTTCCGCAGACGATCTGAAGGTCGCATACACCACCCTGGGAGAAGGCTTCGTTGCGGACAATTACTTCCCGAGCAATGGGGGATATCCCATCCTTTTGCGGTCTGTATATACCGGGGAACCCCTTCCCACCTTGACTCCCAATGCAGAAGGCATCTACGAGATCCATACAGCCCAAGACCTGCGAGCCCTTTCTTACATGGTCAATGTAGGGAAGAAAACCTTTAGCAAAGAGACCGTCTTGCTCTGTGCAGACATCGACCTTGGCCATGAGGAATGGGTTCCCATTGGTGGCAACATCGGTGTAGAGGGACAGGCCAAGGGTACGTTCTCCGGCACCTTTGACGGTGGTGGACATCGGATCTATAACATGGACATTACCACAGGCAATCTCTATGTAGGTCTCTTTGGCTTTGCTTCCTCCGCTACCATTCAAAATGTGGGCATTGAAAGCGGTACCGTGATCGGCTCCGACAAAGTAGGTGCTATCTTAGGTTCCGGTCGGAACTATACCAAAATCATCAATTGCTACAACCGTGCTACGGTTTCTTCCCGAACTGCCATTGGCGGTATCGTAGGTATGCTGGCTTCCACCGGCTGTCTCGTGCAGAACTGCTATAATGCAGGCCTTGTTTCCGGCAACAACACTGTCGGTGGTATCGTAGGCTACTTTGCCAGTGATGCAAAGGATGCTCTCATCGAAAACTGCTATAACCGCTCCGATGTGGCAGGTGGCATCGTAGGCTCTGTCAATGCTGCAGTTACCACCGCAGAGATCCGCAACTGCTATACCCTCGACACAACTGCCCTTGCAAATTCTCCCGCAAGTTTGATCGTTACTGATTGCGGTCAGATCACTCCCAAGGAACTGCGAGACTACGCTCCCACACTGGGCGAGGGTTATGACGAGGACTACTTTGTACAGAACAAGCTGTTCCCGGTCTTAGATTGGGAAAACGCAGGACGAAAGACCACTCTGACCAAGGTGAACGGTGTCTACGAGATCCGTACCGCAGACGATCTCCGTTTGGTTTCCTACATGGTTCGCAATGGAGAAAACTTTAGCGGTGATACTCTGGAAATGAGGGCGGATATCGATCTGGAAGGAAAGGCATGGACGCCTATCGGCGGCGCCAATGAAACCTCTTCCTACCAGTTCCGCGGTACCTTTGACGGCAGAGGTTATCGGATCTTTAATCTTAAGTCCAACGAGTCGGACTATGGCTACGGCGGCCTCTTCGGATCTATT
>JAZOXB010000041.1:0-2840 GCA_045659585.1 Faecousia sp.
GAAGATGCGGCGGTAGTCCGAAGCCTGCGCCCGGATCCGCTGATATTCCTTGTCCAGCATTTCCTTTCCCTTGTCGGTAAGGATATAGCTACGACGACGTCCTTCAACCTTAGTTTCAATGATCATTCCTTCTGCAAGGAATTGCTCCAGAAGATTATACAGCGTTCCGGAGCCAACGCTGACACGATTACCGGTCATGGCAGGCACTCGATCCAGAATATCCATACCATAACACTCCTCCTTGAGACACAGCAGCACATAAAACATTTGCTCTGTCAGAGTTTGAAATTTCGCTCTTGGCACAGCTACACTCCCCTAATCTCGAATATCGAGTATTCATATATTTATTATATTCTCGATTATCGAGAATGTCAAGAAAAATATTGGATACAAACATTGTTATTATAGAACTACAATTTTTCTTACTTATGTGGTAAAATATTTATAATAACCTGCAATGAAACCTTAAAAATGTCGAGTAGATAAGTGAAGGGCCCTAGAAGAAAAAAGGAGGTGATCGGATGGATGACGAATTGATCGTTCAGCTTTACTGGGACAGATCGGAGAATGCAATAGCCGAAACAGACCGCAAGTACGGTGCTTACTGCAACAGCATCGCATACGGTATATTACAGAACAAAGAAGATGCCGAGGAGAGTGTCAGCGATACATATATGGATGCATGGAACTCCATGCCACCCCATCACCCTTCCATTCTGGCCACTTTCCTTGGAAAGATCACTCGCCGGATCTCTATTGATCGCTGGAGATCTAAGACCCGTTTGAAACGGGGTGGCGGTGAAATAGTGCTCGCATTGGAAGAACTGGAACAGTGCATTGCGGGAGGTCAGTCCCCGGAGCAAGAGATTGAGCAGAAAAAATTGGCACAAGCAATCAATGATTTTCTGGATGAGCTTCCCATACAGGAACGGCAGGTATTTTTAGCTCGTTACTGGTATATGGATTCTATCCAGGAAATCGCAGCACATTTCAAGTTCTCCCAGAGCAAGGTCATGTCGATGTTATTCCGTACTCGGAACAAACTCCGTCAACACCTTGAAAAGGAGGGATATCTATGAGAACCGATGATTTATTGGATGCCATTGGAGAAGCACGAGATGAATATGTCCAAGATGTAAGAACAGCTAAAAGGAATATAATGCCTCGCTGGGCTAAATGGACCTCAGCCATTGCCGCCTGTTTGGTTCTGTTCCTTGGTGTAAGTCTGATTTTCAGCAAAATAGGCGGAAATGCAGGTTCCGGCAGCGGTGGCGACAATGATCTGCATTATATGTACTATGTAGGTCCGGTACTTCCTCTGACCGTTCAAGGGGATCCCACCGGAATCACAGCCGCAAGAAATGTGGACTATAATTTCTCTGGGTACTATACCCATCAAGAAAGCTATGAGAACATCAAGGGTGAGCCGGTATACTATGACCGCTATGACAACAAGGCTTATGTAACAGACTCCTATGAGCTCACAAATGCGTCCGGTGAGGATCAGACACTTACCTTGCTGTATCCCCATATCGGCGATATGCGGGAATACATGAATTATCCCACCATTTCCGTAGACGGCACTCCTGTCCCGACCACAATGCATCCCGGTCCCTATTCCGGCGGTTTTGAAGGTGTTTGGGGTTCCAATGAAGCCGGCACTGTCAATATCAATCCTTTGGAATGTTTTGATGACTATCAAAAACTTCTCAGTACCGATGCCTATATGAATTCCGCTTTTGATCCATTCCCCGTATTGGATCAGACCGTATTCGTTTATCGGATGCACGATTTCGTATATAGCAAAGAGGAAGCCGCAAATCCCACTCTCAGTTTTGATTTCAACATTGATTACAGTAAGACCTATGTGTTCAGCTATGGCACAAACGGAGCTTCCCATAATTATGAAACCGGCTTCTGCTCAAGAAGAAAGGGTGCCATTGAGTATCGGCCCAATGCATCCCCCGAATGGCAACATCCCAATGACGGATATATTATTCTCCTTGGAGAAGATCTTCAAGAATATACCCTCCAAGGATACCGTGACGGCGGTTGTGATCCCGGCGAAGAACTCCATGATCTAAACTGTGCCGTCACAAGATACGAAACCACCTTGGGAGAGCTTCTTGCTCAGCTTATGCCGGACTATCTGAAGGAAGTCATAAGCCAATTGGATGCTGACCGTAATGGTGTTACTCCTCCCCAAGGGATCCCGTCAGAGGAACTGTACTTGGGCTTAGCCGCCGAATTGCTGGAAAGCTATGGTCAAATCGGCACAACACCCGTGGAACGCTACGATACAGGAATGCTGGAGGATATCTTCTCCGCTGTATATACCAACAGTCGTGTAATCTACTTCTCTTTTGATGTTACAATTCCCGCAGAGGAAAGCATCTCTGTAGAAGTGGTCATGCCGAAGGATGCCAGCATTGACTATGTGGGAAATGACAAGGGCAAGGATGGCTTTGACATGGCTACCAAATTAGGTTCCAATCTCACCTTCACCGAGCAAACCGCTTCTATCTGCAGGTTCGAGGAAATCGAAATCGTAGGACAAAACTTTGGCTTCGATCTCCAAAACGGCATTACCACCGTCCCCCTTGACCTCAACCAAGATCTCTACTGGATGCAGGTAAGAAAGATCCAATAATCCATCTTCTCATTTTGGGAATTGCATAAAGAAAGCCCCGTTGGAACAGCAGATCATTCTGCATTTCCAATGGGGCTGATTGCTATATCAGATAGTTTAATCAGCATATTTGAGTCCGGAACCGATAATCCTTTCTCACACTTTGAAACGGTTTGCCGTGTAATATTTAACAAAACAGCCAGTTCTTCTT
>JAZOXB010000042.1:0-31416 GCA_045659585.1 Faecousia sp.
TCTACCCTTACCCGAAAGACCTTTTATGAAGCTGTATTGTTAGAAAGCGGAGATGTTCTCCGCATCTCTGTCAGCCAGCTGACTGTAGGGGCCTTGATGCTGGGCATGTTTCCTACTATCGTTGCGGTAATGACCATTGCTGCCATAGTAGCCCTTTTCCTTTCCCACGGCATGGCAAAAAAGGTTACAGAACCCTTGATGTATCTGGATTTGGATCATCCTTCCGAAAATGTAACGTATGAAGAGTTGACTCCTATACTAAATAAGATCCACAAACAACATAAACAGATCAAAACCCAGATGGAAGCCCTCCGCCGAAAATCAGACGAGTTCGAGCAGATCGTGTCCTCTATGAAAGAAGGCTTGGTATTGCTTGACGAGCACGGCATGATTTTGAGCATGAATGCTTCCGCAAGGAAGATCTTCGATGTAAAAAAAGACATCTCCGGCAGTGATTTCCTCCTCGTAGATCGGACAAGTAAAATGAGCCGCGCCATCTGGAACGCTCTGGAGGGAAATCATAAAGAGTATACAGAGCAGAGAAATGGCAACGAATATCAGTTCACCGTCAGCCCCATCGTGTCCGATGAAAAAACACTGGGTGCAGTTATCCTCGCCTTTGACATTTCGGAGCGAGCCTTTGCAGAACGGAATCGGCAGGAATTCACTGCCAATGTAACCCACGAGCTGAAGACACCGCTTCAATCCATTATGGGAAGTGCCGAGCTGTTGGAAAGCGGCCTCGTAAGACCGGAGGATGTATCAAAATTTGTGGGAACCATCCGCAAGGAAGCCACCCGTCTGGTCTCCCTGATCAATGATATCATCCGTCTGTCTCAATTGGATGAAAACCACGAGCCTATAACCGAGACCGTACCACTGGAGGATGTAGTACAGGAGGTAGTCGATGTTCTTTCGGAGTCCGCAGAAAAGCGAAAGGTCTGTCTCTCCTATGCCGGAGAGCCCTGTACCATTTACGGCGTAAGGCGTTATATATACGATACGATTTACAACCTGTGCGACAACGCCATCCGCTATAATGTAGAGGGTGGAAGCGTGGAGATCCATTTAGGGAAAAATAACGGTCGCGCCTTTGTCACTGTAGCGGATACCGGCATCGGTATTGCCCCGGAACATCAGAGTCGTATTTTTGAACGCTTCTACCGAGTCGATAAGAGTCATTCTAAGGAAACCGGCGGAACCGGTTTAGGACTGTCCATCGTTAAGCACGCAGTCCAGTATCACAGAGGAAAGGTGTCTCTGGAAAGCGAACCGGGAAAAGGCACCACCATTACCGTTCAATTTTAGAACACCGAAAAGACCACCCCAAATGCCGATCACGGCATCCGGGGTGGTCTTAGCTTCTATGGGAGGATCTTGATTTCTCCATAGTGTTCTTCCGGGAAGTCTGTATTATAAGAGATATCCTCAAAGATGGGGCCGAAGCGTTCTTGGAATAATTTCAGCAGAGGAATGGTCACCTGTTGGATCTGGGGATGGGCGGCCTTGGCACCGCGAAGGGAAAAGAATTTCCGCCACTCACGGAAATTATAGGTCACAGCGATCTCCGTTTTCAGAGAGTTGGGAAGAACGGAACGAGCTTCCTGTGGAGAGCCTAAGGCAATGAGTCGGAAGTAGCTTCTCTCTGCGTTTTCGCAGGCTTCCTTCCAGATCTCATAGCGCGGTGTCCCCTTTTCGTAGAAGAAAGGATCGATCACCGTGATCTCGTTACCGAATTTATCCAGATTGTAATTGCAATATCTGGTGGATTCCTGGCTATAGCTTGCAATACGATGTCTGACGATCTCATGTGAAACTCCACGGTCTACCACAAAGTAAACCGTAACCTTTTCGTGCTCGATGACGGATTCGTGTCCGTGTCGGATCATACGGCGGAGAAAGTCCTCGGAAGGTGTGTCTGTGACTTTGTCCTCGGACTTGTAGCAAATTCTGGCGGCTCGCTCGATATTCAGGAGCTTTTTCCCATCCAGCTCCGATTCAAAAAGATATACATAAGGTTTAAGGATCTGCATAGTATCATCCTTTCCGATTCTTGATTTTTCCTTAATTATACTCCATAACTGGGAAACAATCAAGCCATTGTTCCCATCCGGTTTCTTCCGCCGAAAAAAACACTTGACTTTTGTCCCATTTTCGCATACAACAGTAGAAGACTAAATCACAGTTTGAAGATAAAATCAACGAAAAGAAGGCATGATATGAAACGAAACAAATTACTGGGCAACACCCTACTCCTCATTGCATCGGTGATCTGGGGTACGGCTTTTGTTTTTCAACGAAACGGCATGGACAACATCGGTCCCATTGCCTTTAACGCCGCACGAACCACCCTGTCTGCCATTGTGGTTGCTCCCTTCGCCCTGTGGAATATGCGAAAGGCCACCTTTGCCTCTCCCGCAGAAAAGAGATCCTATTTTCGCAACACAGTGATCGGTGGCATCTGCTGTGGCTTCTTCTTAGCCCTTGCCAGTGCCATGCAACAGACAGGGCTGATCTATACCACTGCCGGTAAGGGCGGATTTATTTCCTCCATGTACCTACTCCCTGTTCCCTTCCTGAATATGCTGATTTTCCGCAAGCGGATCGGCTGGTCTGTTTGGGTAGCTGTTGCCATGGCGGTGGTCGGAATGTATCTGCTGTGTCTGTCGGAAAGCTTCCGTCTGGAACGAGGGGACACCTTTATGTGTCTGGCGGCTCTCATGTTCGCCTTCCAGATCATGTGCTGTGACTATTTTGCCCCCAAGGGAGATCCCGTGGCCATTGCAGCTATCCAGTTTGCCACCGTTGCCGTTTTATCCTGGCCTACCTCCTTTATTATGGAAGAACCTACCATGAAAGGTCTCCTTGCCGCAGGGATCCCCCTGCTGTATTGCGGTCTTATGTCCGGCGGTGTGGGCTACACCTTCCAGGTCATTGCCCAGCGACATACCGATCCCACTCCCGCATCCCTCCTCATGAGTATGGAAGCGGTCTTTGCCGTCATTGCAGGAGCCATTCTCCTGCATGAAAGGATGACCGGACGAGAGCTCCTTGGCTGTGTGATCCTCTTTGCCGCCATGATACTGGTACAGATCCCTTTGCCGGAAAAGACCAAACACAGAAAGGTGAAGATGAACAAAACATAACCGCTCCCATCGGTAATGCTCATTTAGCAGATCAACTCTGTTTTATCCAAAAAGATCCACTTGAGGAAGAATATCTTCCCCAAGTGGGTCTTTGTGTTTTAGATTATGCTTTTAAGCTGCTCAAACTTTCAGCGGAAAAAAGCTTTAGCGCTGTCGCTATAAGCCATAAGGCACCTGCAGAGATCACCTAACGCACCGGTCTTTCCCGCGCCATAGGTAGAGGCACTGTATTCCAGCACACCGGTCAAACGGGTCTCGCCGCAGTAAACCGCTACACGAACAGGCTGCCGCAGTTCTGCCGCAAGAAGTCCGTCAAAGTCTGCACTGTAGAATTTGTATCCCTCATGATACAGAACAGGGGCTCCAAGAGAAACTGTTTTCTCTTCTCCATTCAGGCCGATGTAAGTCGCAACCACAGACAGGTCGCTGATCTCACCGGTATAGCCGTTCATGTCCAAAATGTACCGCAGCACAACCTTGGAATCCAGCGATAAGGATTTACCGACCCATGCAATACCGGAATCTGCTACCTCATCGGTAACGGTGTTGCAGTTATCAAAGGTCACAGCCTCCAGATCCGACAACAGAGCCTTTTGCTCTTCGGTCATATCGGCATCCACAAGGCTGTCTGTACGGTAGCCCTTAAAGATCTGAGCAGATGCACCGTAACGGAGAAGTTCCGCACACAGGGGTTTAAGGCCTGCTTGTGCTGTTGCATTATTCAACTGACGATAAGCGTACTCTGCTACAGAATAAGTATCCGTCAGAGTAACATAGGACTTACCGTCCTTTATCATAGTCAGGACAGCCTCTACGGTATCGTTCATGCGTACTGCAGTAAGTCCGGTGAGGGTAAAATAGTAATACACACCCTTATCCACCGGTGCAAGGCTCAAAGTGGTGCTTCCCACAAGGGCATTTCCCTCATAGGTAGGAACAGTAACGGTCATGCAGAGATTCTCGTAACCTTCCACGGCAGCTTTCTCCACTACATAGTTAACGGAGATATCACTTGCCAGATTTAAGTTATGGTAGATAGAAACATCCTCTACCACCACAGGCTTATCCTCCTCGGTGGGCTCATCCTGTTCGGGCTTGTCACCCTCGACGGGTTCATCCTTCGGGCCTTGCAGGAAAGTGGCAATGGCCGTGGCCGCATTTCCGTCTATAAGGAAGCGCACAGGCTCCGTTGCCCCGGCATTCCGCTTATGGACTTCGGGATCATTGGGCGCATCTTCGGGAAGCTCTGTGTTGGGATCTGCCTCGTATGCTACCTTTACATCCGTAATGGAGATCACATTGTCTTCTCCACCCTCTGCATCATTGTAGATCACGAAATATACTTCCTTAGTGCTACCGGATGTGAGGAATCGAATGTTTTGGGCATCAACGGCATGATACTGTGCCGTTGCAGACTTTACTGTAAAGGATTCCTTCCCTTCCACAGCATTTCCGTCCATAACAAAGCCCATGGTCAGTTTTGCCTCGGTTTGTGTCTGAATGATCTTTGCACCAACATCCAAGCTGCCCAAGGGCATATTGGTATCAACTGCCAGACGGAAGGCAATCGCCTGTCCGGGAGCCAAATAGACCTCATTCTTGGGACCTAACTTGTTGTAGGTCTCTACCTTAACCGTGGTGTAGTCTGTAGAAGGGGTTCCGGTAACATTGCCGTTGTCCGCATCTACCTGAGAAGAGTTCACATCTACGAATACCGCGCCGGGCAGGGTTCCGCTAAGGGTATCGAAGGCATCCTTCGTCAGAAGAATATTGCGGATCTCCTTAATGTAATTGTAGGCTTCCTTATCTGCCTTATATGCATTCAACGCAACGGTCTGATCCGCAGACAGAACATCACCGCTGACATCGATGGGATCATAGATGCGGATGGCATCCAGATAGAACTGGTTACCTCTGGTAAGGCCACTGAGATCTACGCCGGGAAGCTGGGGAAGACCCGCTGCGGTTACCTTGTCATTGACCCAGATACTGACATAGTAGGTGCCATGCTCCAAGCCCTGTACAGACACAACGGGGATCTGGTACAGTTCCAGTTCGCCCTTGTTGTTCACCGTAAGGGTCTTAATACGGCTGGTTTCTGCCTTACCGGGGTCATCATAGACAGAGACACGGATGGTTGCCTGCTGCGCTCCCGTACGGCTAATGAGGTCAAAACCGGTGCCGTTGAAGGAGAATTCAGCCTCGGTATACTTAGCAGTCGTCTCGGACAGCTTGACGCCGTTGCCTTCTACATAGAGGCTCTTGCCGTCAGACAGCTTTTCATCATCGGTATAGCTGGAATCATATCCATAAACCGTTTCCGTTTGGGCTTCGCCGGGTCCTACATAGATATAGTCGATGACGATCTTGCCGTTGCCCGCATCCTTAATATGGAAGAAACGCAGAGACATACATTCCACAAAATCTGCCTTCGCCAAATGATCCCCCAAGGGAATGGTTATGGTCTGATACTCCGTGGATGTAGTATCCAGATTTGCGGAATAGGTATTGGGGGCAAGGCTCTTCCGCTGCTGATCCTGGTAGTAGTTCACACGGATCTCCACACGGGGAGTATCCCATTGATCTCCCTCTGTTTCGTTCCAAATCTCATCATTTATGAATTTATCTTCGCTACTTCCGTCGGAGCAATTCTCCAAACGGAGGCGGATCTGGATCACATCTGCCCGATCCGGGCGGAAATACAGGGGCATTCCCAAATCTTTGGAATACAGATATTTCTTGTAATTCACTGTAGGCTGCAGGTCTACCCGGAAAATCTGATTGTCATCATAGGACACCTCATCGTCGGGATAGACGGTGATGGTTCCCATCTGATTGTTGATGGCAAAATCATCCCCATTGCCGCCTACAGCAGTCCCGGAGCCGGATGCACCGTAGGCTGTTGCCCAGTTTGCCTTATTGTTGGCATTATCCGCTGACCAGCGGTCGAAGTTGATTTTTCCGTAGGCTCTGCTATCATAACGGAGCTGATCCTCTCCACTGTTGTCAAAGCCGAAGAAAAGACTCTGACAGGCAGGATTGGCTTCCTTCAGGGGCCCAATATAGATGTAGTCTACTGTAAAGGTAGCTTCTTCCGCATCAAAGATAACCAGACGGAATCCATCCAAAACGCCGTTTCCGGTAACCAAATTCTGATATGGAGCCCCAGTCAGAGGCACTGTGAAAATGTGATATTGCCCATCCATGTATGCAGAGGAGAAAGATGCCTCTCCATATGTAAGAACACCATTGCCCTTGTTGCTCTCCATTCGCACTATCATGTGGGTATTGGAGGTATTACCCGGTGTAACCTTCATGCGAACTTGCATCACATCATTCTTTCCGGGTTTATAGTTGAGGCTCCAGTTGTTATTTGCCCCCGGCTGAATGAAATTCCAATTGTAAGCAGTGGTGTTATCCCTGAAGGTAATGGTTCCCGCTGCTGAATCAATTCCGCTAATCGTAGTATACTCATCTGTTCCCCAAGACGAGCTGTAATTGTAAGTCGAGCTACCATAGACAGGATTACCGTAACGGAGTGACTCTCCATTGGTGTTGGTAAAATCGAAGAACAGATAGTCATGGGTCTTATTGATCTCACCAAGGAGATGTTCCGGTCCCACGTAGATATAGTCGATGGTGGTTGTATCATATCTACCCTGGCTGTCCGTACCTTCGATATTGTAGATAACAAAGCGAATAGACTGCAGGGTAGTACGATTCAGATACTCACCATCGTTCAGGGGGACAGTGAAGGTATAGTACTGGCCGCTGACTACATTCATAAGACCGGGAGTTCCGTCATTGTTATTATAATTGAACTTTACATGTCCGGCATGCTTCAGCCCCTCCGATGTCATGAACTCCACTCGGACCTCGGGTTTATCTGCCGCGATTTCTGCACCGCCCTCAATTTTCAGTCGTACTTGAAGCACATCATTCTTGGTAATCTTGTAGGAAAGGGGCATGTTTGATGCGCCCTTTGTCTCTATATAATCCCATCGCACTTCAGCAGTTCTGTCATAGTCCTCCAAAATGGCTGTACCGTTTTCAATCTGAATGCCACCGTTGTGATCTGCGGGGGCATCCCATGAGGCAGGCTTATCATAGTTATATCCGCCGTAGTATTTACCCTGATAGCGACGGGCATCCGATGGCGTATCGTTAAAGTTAAACAACAGATAATCTGCGTACATATTATGGGGCTGACCCTCTTCCGGTCCGATGTAGATATAGTCCACTGTGACCTTGCAATTCTGGATTCCGTGGATTATGGGACGGACATGGGTCAGGGTGCCCTCATAGTCTGCGTGAGTCAGGGGAACCGTAAAGACATGGTAGTTGCCGTCCAGATATTCCTCCGCAGAGAAGGTACCGGTGCCCATATACTTCGCAGTTGTGCCGTCGTTTAATTCCAGACTAAGGGTAAAATTCTTCCCGGTGGCAGTGCCGTTCTCCAGCTTCATACGAATCTGAAGGAAATCATTTTCCCCGGCGGCATAGCGGAGAATTGCAGATCCCGCAGCAGGCCCGGTGTGAATATAGTTCCAATCTACTGTTTGCCCACTGCTGTTTGTGGTCATGGCATCTTCAAAGGTGAGGGTGCCGGCAGCAGTATCTACACCAAGGATTCTGGTATCTACTGCTCCGTTATTGGGATCTACATAAACACTCCAGTTTGCCGACTTGTCGAAATCATAACCGCCATACTGAGGCTGGAATTGATAGCGTTCCTTATAGCCCAAGCCGTCAAAATCTACAAAGAAGGCATTGCCGGGAATATATTCCCGATCAACGACCATATCAGATTCCTTGACACCGGGTCGATCCAGATCTTGGGGTTCCCCTTCAGGCTCCTGAGTGTCATCGGAAACAGGATCATTCCAATCTACAGATCCGGTTGCATCCTTTTTCAGAGTTTGCAGTTCCGATCCTACAAAGGTCTCCCCTTCGTAATATACGATATTTGCAGGAACAACATCAATCGCTGCAGTAAGATACCAACTGCTTCCCGTTGTGGAATCCGTAACCGCCAGATACCCATAAAGCCGATCTACACTCTCCAGGAATCCTGAAGGCGTAAAGCGAATGGTGGTGTTGTTCTTCCGTTCGTAAATACCGTTGTCCGTCGTCAGGGTATCCCCGTCCTTTTCCAGATACAAATAGGAAGGCTTAAAAGGACTTGTTGAGCCATGCTCGCCTCCCAAACGAATACCCATAAAGGAGACATTGACAACTCGAGAATTGTAGGTCAAGGAGTCGAGAATGTCCGCTCTCGTAAACTCCACGGGCTTGCCGTAGTCCAGAACCACGCGGAAGGGGTCTGCCGTTACTGCATCCATGGCTTGAACGGTCAGATTTCTTCGAGCAGAACCCATAATGGGATCACCATACAAGAAAGTATCGCCGGATCTTCCTCTAATGGGCGTGCAGGAGGTATAAACCGTATTGGTATAGCTCTTGGTAGTAGCATTTACAGTACGATGGAAACCGTAAATTGCAAGCTGTGTATTAGCTGGCAGGCCCAACTTCAGGAGTTCCGTAATCTGGTCCACGGCAAGGTTGGTCATACAATAGACACCATCGTCCAAAGGAGTAACTTCGCTCATATTGTTAATGGCTTCTTCCACCAAGGGCTGGAAGCTGTCATAATCCACAGGTTGCGCAACTGCATCACATAATTGTTCTGTAACGGGATTATAGGTGGTATATACCAAAGTCAGATCCTCGGCATCGGCATGGCCTCCAAGGGACAGACCATTGCCGGAAAGATCCACACCAAGAGCCTTGTCTATAAAAGACAGATTCTGAACGCCGTAATCACATCGATTCAGAAGCTTGAAGCCATAACCAACCTCGGTTCCATCAGCAACTGCAGCACCCTCACGGATCTCCGCCTCCGGAGTTCCCGGTGCGGTATAGAAATACTGCACCTTTTCCGTAACTGCATCTACGGGCATCATTTCGATATTGGTGATCAGGTTCAGGTTGATGTTGGCGGTATGGCGTTCTGCAAGGAACATATCAAAGGTGCAGATGTCTCCGTCTTCCAGACCCAGATCCTTTGCAATGCTGCCGTTCAGTTCAATTTTCCGGTCGGTAGCAACGTGCATACCGCCGATGTCGCACACTAATTCCCCGTTAATAAAGAAGTACACATCATCATCACCGGAGAAACTGAAGCTCAAATTCTTGCTTTCGTAATAGACAAAAGCACTCTGCATATGGTACATAAGATGGTAGTTTCTTCTGCCGTAGGTAGTTGCATCCCCTTCGACACCGCCGGTGGTGTTGTTCCCCAGAGTCTTTTCAAAGCCCAAATCCGCAGCAGCATTCATGGTCGGGAGCATGCTGCCGGCAGATCCGCGAGTCGGATAGTTAAAGACCAAACCGCTATCTAAGTTTCTGCCGTTTTCCAAATCGGACTGGAAAGCATATTTGCCCTCTGCGTTCTTGATCAGACGCATGGTGTGGAGTTCCGAGATCTTGGTGTTATAGGGCAGGTTCCGAGCAGTGTCTACAATGTCTTTCTCGGGAGTTTCTCGCCAAATATTGGTCAGCATATAGTAGGCAAGGTCATAGCAGGTCGTTACCGCGGTGTAGGACATAATACCGCCGTTTGCTCCCCCCTGGATCTTTGTCTTAGTGTCCTCCCAACTGCCCATTGGCATAGGCGCACCGGGCTTAGATACCCTGTCCATAAACACATTATTCCATGCGGAATCAAAGGCAGGCAAACTGACACTGCTATCGGCAAAGGTATGATGCTGTTTATGCAGAGCCGTGGCGATATAGCCTATGGTATCCAAGGTATAGACGATTTGACCTTTTACCAGATTAGGCTCGATCAAGCCTTTCAGATAGCTGCCTGTTGTATCTCCGTTTTGGGGGGTACCGGGAACTTCCACGGATCCCACCGGACCGCTGGCGGTGGAGAGAGAATAGGCCGTTCCGGTTGCGTTCACACCTTCGAAAAGGAGACCGTCTGCACGGAAGTCCAACACCTCCATGGAAATATCCATATAGGACTCCGGATTCTTCTCGATTTCCAAAAGTGCCATATAGGATTCCAGATCCTTGGCAACGGCGTCTAAGTAAGCCTTGATCCCATCCTGAGCTTCTTCGTTATATTCGGAGTAGTTTGCATTGTAGATATCAATCACATTGTCTACATATTTTAAGAAGTTCAGGTATGTCTGCTCCGGATAGATACCATTGGGGTTTTTTGCGTCGACATAATTCTTAGCCTTCATAAGTGTTTTATAAAGTCCTAAGGCACGGGGAGAGATCCGGAAAAATTCCCAGTCATAGTGGAAGGCATTACGGTTTTTGTTATAAGATGCATTATAATTCCGGTCTTCACGGACGATCTGGGAAAGGGTAGCACCTATAAAGTAATTCGAACTCTCAAAAACATCAGCACCTAACCAATAGGTATACAGATTCGCACCGGCTATGTCGATCTTATACAGCATCATTAAATGAGAGCTATGCTTGGTCTTAAAGAAAAAAGGGAAAGGACTGCTGTTGAAAAGCATCTGTCCGGATCCCCAACTGTACAAATAGGGGGATCCTGCTCTATTGGGATGGAGAGAGCGAATATTATAGGCGACATCGTCTGTATATGCTTGGGATTTCATGCTCAAATGAGCGCCATACCATTGGTTGTTGGACCAACTATTGTAATGCTGAAATTCCCATGTTGCGTAATTCGCCCAACCTTGCACACCTTCGTCCCAACTTGTTGTATTGTGTGTATATGGCACAGTATTTTTTGTAATTTCCACTGCATAGTCCAAAGTGGTAGGTGTAGTATTGTTTATGGAGCTGACATAGGTATCCCCTTCTACAGAGGTATTGCCTCCATTTACAACTCCAACAGTCATGCCCGGCAAAACCTCCGGGCTGTATGTAGGTTGCCCGTTACCGGAATAGGAATTGGCTGTCATACGGCTGGCATAGGTGTAATGGTTTCCACCGAAGTTCGGCATGACATACCCTTTTTGGGGAGTCCAAAGGGCCATAAAATAGGTGCCCTCCAAGGATCGCAGTTCCCCATCGCCTATAAGCTGTCTTCTGTTAGGGGGAATCTTCAAGGCCTTGTAATCCTCTGTCAGGTGGTCGATCTTTTCCTGGGTCTGGGCTTTAAGATCGGGTGCTTCGGCAAAAGTAGCCTCCTCTGCCTTTGCAAACACAGCCACCGCAGGGAACATCCCCACCAATGTGCACAGGGTCAGGAACAGGGCAAGGAGCCTTGCGCCCAACGACGTCGTTTTCATAAAAATACCTCCGTTGCAGATTTATTTTTGATTCTTACCCTATATGATAACATTGCAATTGGAAAGTTTCAAGGGTTTTTCGTAATTTCCCCTATTTTTTCTCCATATTGACAGAGGTCAAATTCCGTGATATCTTTAAAGCATAATCATTCACTTAGGGCGGTACAACTATGAGAAAAAATACCATCATTATAGGGGACAGCTATTCCACCTTCCGGGGCTATGTTCCCCATGGCTACGAGGTCTATTATGCCGAAGAGATCATCCGTGAAACAGATTTGACATGTGTAGAAGATACATGGTGGTATCAGGTCATGGAGGAAGCCGGACTGAACCTGATCCTGAACGACAGCTGGTGCGGTGCTCCCGTAGGCTATACCGGCTATAACGGAGAGGATTGCTCCCAAACCTCTTCCTTCATCCATCGGCTCCGTCGTTTGAAAAACGAAGGCTTTTTTGACAAAAACGAGGTCCATACGGTCTTCGCCTTCGGCGGTACCAATGACAGTTGGGCAGATGCTCCATTGGGTGCTGTGCAGTGGGATCAATGTACGGAAGCCGATCTGTATTTTGTCCTTCCCGCTATTTGTTGCTTCTTCCGTGAGCTACGGGAGTTCCTGCCCAAGGGCGAGATCTACTGTCTTATAAACTGCGGTTTGAAGCCGGAGATCACCCAATGCATGCTGGAAGCCTGCAATAGATATGCCATGATCCCCGTTACCTTCCCCCATATGGATCGAATGGGAGATCACCCCACCATCCAAGGCATGAAAGAAATCAAAACTGCCGTAATGGATGCTATAGAAAAAGCCCAAAACAGATAAAAAGAAAAGGACATTAAGCCCATGAAAAGGTCTGTTAAACTTCCCTTTCTTCGTTGGATCAAGACCCTTTTCAACCAAATATTTCACCCTGTGGGCAGGCAGTTCAAAGAGGAACCAGCCTTTCATCCGGAGGAGCCGGACTCCATGCTGTGGGAGAAAAAAGACACCATGGTAGGCACTGTTCGGAGTTGGGAACAGCTGACCTACAATCTCTCCCACAAGTGCTATTATGTCCCCGGTCGCTTCCTGACAGCGGAACAGCTTCCCATCCGCTACATTGTACTCCATCAGCGGGACGAAAATGAGATCCCCTGCATTTTTCGGGTCGGCGAAGTAGTACAAACAGAAGTCCTTCCCAGAGGACGGATCCCCGTTTCCATGCGTGCCGCAACGGATCCCGAGGAACTGTATTATTTCTTCACGATAAAGGAATGGGAATTGCTCCCCCATCGGATCGAGATTCGAGACACCCCTTGGGGTAAGCCTCTTTTCACCTATAGATTTTTGCTGGATCGGTGCAAAGTATCATGGGAGCTCTTTGCCCTTTCTGACTTCCGAGACTATTGTCTGTTGCAGAGCCTTCACCGCCTCCTGAAGCATAAAAAAGGTACGGTTTCTCTCACAAGCACAGACCGCGTCTTGACGCTGAAAAGGAGCATACTGACTATCACCGATACAAAAAATACCACACGCAAAAGAGTGACTCTCAAGGCCTTCAAAGACGCTCCCCGTGAAGCCTTCCTGAGCCTTAAAAAAGGACTGTTGTAAAGTGCAAATCTCCCTTGTGAGAAATAGAGTTTTGTGTTATACTATTCTGAGTCGGTCTATAGAAAAAAGGACCGAAATCACCGATTTAGTGAGGAATCTATGAGAAATACCATTCTTGTAAAAGGTGCAAGAGAAAATAATCTGAAAAATATCGACATTGAGATCCCAAGAGATGCCCTATGTGTATTTACGGGTCTGTCCGGCTCGGGAAAGTCCTCCCTTGCCTTTGACACCATTTATGCAGAAGGTCGCCGTCGCTATGTAGAGTCCCTGTCTGCTTATGTACGGCAATTTCTGGGACAGCTGGATAAGCCCGATGTTGATACCATTGAGGGTCTGTCCCCCGCCATTTCCATTGATCAGAAAACCACCTCCAAGAATCCCCGTTCCACAGTGGGAACGGTTACGGAAATCTATGACTATCTCCGTCTCCTGTGGGCGAGAGTGGGTATTCCCCACTGTCCCAAGTGCGGCAGAGAGATCCGCCGTCAGACCATTGACCAGATCGTAGACAAGGTTTTGACCATGGAAGAAGGAACCCGATTCCAGGTTCTTGCTCCCATGATCCGCGGTAAAAAGGGCGAGCATGTCAAGGCGCTGGAGGATGCACGGAAAAGTGGCTTTGCCCGTGTTCGGGTAGACGGCATCCTCTACGATCTCACAGAAGAGATCACCTTGGAAAAGAACAAAAAGCATAATATCGACTTGGTGGTTGACCGTCTGATCCTCCGTGGAGACATTACCCGTCGTTTGACGGATTCTGTAGAAACTGCTCTGAATCATGCCGACGGTCTGGTGATCATTCACCAACCCACCACAGACACCGAGGAGCTCTATTCCCGGAATTATGCCTGCGATCACTGCGGGATCTCCGTGCCGGAGCTGTCTCCCCGTCTGTTCTCCTTCAACAATCCCATGGGAGCCTGCCCCGAATGCTCCGGTTTGGGCTTCCGTCTCCGTGTTGACCCCTCTCTTATCGTCCCCGATCCGAATCGTTCCCTCTACGACGGTGCCATCGAAACCAGCGGTTGGGGCAATATCAAAAATGACGGCGTTTCAAAAATGTATTTTGAAGCTCTGGCACAAAAATACGATTTTGATTTAAATGCTCCTTTCCGTACCCTAAGTGAAGAAGTCAAGGATGTGATCTTTAACGGCACCCGTGGAGAAAAGCTGAAATTGCGTTTTAATCGCGGTTCCTCCTACGGTGTGTTGGAGCAAGCCTTTGAGGGTATTATCCCCAACATCGAACGGCGATTCCATGAGACCCAGTCCGAATCCGTCCGCAAGGAACTGGAAGAATATATGTCCGCCTCTCCCTGTCCCCGTTGCGGTGGAGAGCGTCTGTCGGAGCTGGTTCGTGCCGTTACCGTGGAAGGCTTGTCCATTACTCAATTCTGTCAGCTATCCGTAGCCAAGGAATTGGAATTCATCAACAACCTCACCTTAGACGGTGCCGATGCGGTCATTGCAGATCAGATCCTCCGAGAGATCCGCTCCCGTCTGGGCTTCCTGCAGAGCGTAGGTCTGCAATATCTGACCCTCTCCCGTTCCGCCGCCACCTTGTCCGGTGGTGAGGCACAGCGGATCCGTCTGGCTACCCAGATCGGTTCCTCCCTTATGGGTGTACTGTATATTTTAGACGAGCCCAGTATCGGACTCCACCAGAGAGACAACGACAAACTGTTGGATACACTGGGGCATTTACGGAATCTGGGTAATACCCTCATTGTGGTAGAGCATGACGAGGACACCATGCGTGCCGCAGACTTCATCGTTGATGTAGGTCCCGGTGCAGGGATCCACGGCGGTGAGATCGTTGCCGCCGGTACCCTTGAGGATATTATGAAAGAGCCCAAGAGCCTCACCGGTCAGTATCTCAGCGGTGCAAGGAAGATCCCCGTTCCCTGTGAGCGACGAAAGGGCAACGGCAAAACGCTGACCTTCTACGGATGCAGAGAAAACAATTTGCAGAGTTTGGATCTCTCCATCCCTCTGGGAACCTTTACCTGTGTCACCGGCGTATCCGGTTCCGGTAAGTCCTCCTTTGTCAACGAGATCGTTGCCAAGAAGCTCTTAGGCTCTCTAAACCACGCCCGTATCCGTCCCGGCAAGCATGACCGTTGCGAGGGCATGGAAGCATTGGACAAGGTCATTGTCATTGACCAGAGTCCCATCGGACGCACTCCCCGTTCCAACCCCGCAACCTATACAGGCTTATTCAATGATATTCGCGATCTTTTCGCCGCCACTGCCGCCGCAAAGGAACGGGGTTATGCCCCCGGCCGTTTCTCCTTCAATGTAAAAGGCGGTCGCTGTGAGGCCTGCTCCGGCGATGGCTTGGTGAAGATCGAAATGCATTTTCTCCCGGATGTCTATGTTCCCTGCGAGGTCTGCGGTGGCAAACGGTACAACCGCGAGACCTTAGAGGTTCTGTATAAAGGCAAATCCATTTCCGATGTATTGGAAATGACTGTAGATGAGGCTGTAGATTTCTTTGAAAATCAACCCCGACTCCGTGAAAAGGTTCGTACCCTTTCTTTGGTGGGCTTAGGCTATATCAAGTTGGGACAGAGCTCCACCACTCTCTCCGGTGGCGAGGCACAGCGCGTCAAGCTGGCAACCGAGCTGTCCCGACACGGCACCGGACGGACTCTGTATATTCTGGACGAACCCACCACGGGCCTGCACATGTATGATGTGCAGAAGCTGTTGGATGTCCTGCAACGGCTGGTAGATGCCGGAAACACCGTACTGGTCATTGAGCACAATCTGGATGTGATCAAGACCGCCGATCGGATCATCGATCTGGGGCCGGAAGGCGGAGACGGTGGCGGACGGATCGTAGCAGAAGGCACCCCGGAAGAAATCGCAAACTGTCCCAACTCCTACACCGGTCAATATCTAAAAAAATCCTTAGGTGATCACCATGTCTAATCCCCGTTTCAAGGAGCCCTATTCCAATAATCCTCCGGACACCCTGACAGATGAACAATTATTGCGCCTCATGCTGGAATACTGCGAAAAGGATCCCTTGGAAGCTTCCCAAAAGCTTCTGTCCCACTACGGCAATCTCGCCAATATTCTGGATGCCACAGCAGGGGATCTGGTCTCGGATCGGATCCTGTCGAAAAGCGGGATCTCCCTCCTCCGTTTGGTTTCCGAATCCCACCGCAGATACCTCTTCATCCGCTCCGGTAATGATGTCCGTCTGTTGGATCATACCGCCATCGCAGAGTATCTGTCACCCTTTTTTGCAGGGGTTACGGAAGAAACCGTATTCTTACTCTCTCTGGATCATTCCAAACAGATATTAGGCTGTAGTCGGCTGTCTCACGGAGAGATCGGTGCTACACAACTTCCCCTCCGCGGATTGATCAAGGAAGCCCTGTTGCGAAAAGCCGCTTATGTCGTCCTTGCCCACAACCACCCATCGGGGATCCGAGCCCCCTCTCAAGAGGATATACACTCCACTCTGGCATTGCAAGAGCTCCTACAGCCCTTGGATATCTGCCTGTTGGATCATATGATCTTTACGGATTCCGGCTACTGTTCCCTGGTAGAATGCGGATACTTCAGACCCTAACAGGTTTTCTTGAGAAACCGAAAAAAGGACTATGACATTCCCTGTGTCATAGTCCTTTTTGACTGATCGGATGTACCCTTGCTGTCACACCCCAAGGAGAACCAAGTTAAAAAGCTCGCAAAAAATCTACCGAGAGGTTGTTCTGCTCGATCCCCCTCGGCTTAACACATAGACATAAAAACGGGGCTGTTTTTTTACAGCCCCTTGTTTTTATAATCGGAAGGTCATTCCGCAATTTTCAGGCGATTCAGGGCGCGTGCCAGCTTGACTTTGGCAAGGTCGATGACCCCTGCGTCCTTAGCGGCGGCGATCTGCGCCTCTGCCCGTTCCTTGGCGGCACGAGCTCGGACAACATCAATATCCTCCGCATATTCAAAGCTGGTAGCAACCAAACGGACATCCCCCTTGGATACCGTCAGAAAGCCTCCGCCACAGGCGGCCTTTCGTTCCCGACCCTCTACAGTGACGGTAACGATACCGATATCCAAGGTAGCAATATAGTCCGCATGCTTGGCACGGATGCTCACATAACCGTCTGATGTCCGCAGAAGGAGGGCCTCTGCTTCCCCATCCAGCTTAGAGCCCTCAGGGGTCACGATCTGTAAACGGAAGGTACTCATTTGCCTGCACCCTTTCCTGCTTTGGCCACAGCTTCTTCGATGGTGCCTACATAGAGGAAAGCGGATTCCGGCAGGTCGTCATGCTTGCCTTCCAGAATTTCCTTAAAGCCACGGACAGTTTCCTTTACGGGAACATATTTGCCGATGTAACCGGTAAACTGCTCTGCAACAGTAAAGGGCTGAGACAGGAAACGCTGGATCTTTCTGGCACGGCTGACCGTAAGCTTATCCTCTTCGGACAGCTCATCCATACCCATAATGGCAATGATATCCTGCAGTTCCTTATATCTCTGCAAGATCCGCTGGGTCTCACGAGCTACCTCATAGTGCTCAATGCCTACCACATCGGGGCTCAGGATACGGGAGGTGGATTCCAGCGGATCCACGGCGGGATAAATACCCAGGGAAGCAATACCACGATCCAGAACCGTGGTAGCATCCAAATGGGCAAAAGTAGTTGCGGGCGCCGGGTCAGTCAGGTCGTCCGCAGGGACATAAACTGCCTGAACAGAGGTGATAGAGCCCTTCTTGGTGGAGGTGATACGCTCCTGAAGAGCACCCATTTCCGTTGCCAGAGTGGGCTGATAGCCAACGGCAGAGGGCATTCTGCCCAGAAGGGCGGAAACCTCGGAGCCTGCCTGGGTGAAACGGAAAATATTATCGATGAACAGCAGAACATCCTGTCCCTCACGGTCACGGAAATACTCTGCCATGGTCAGACCGGACAGTGCAACACGCATTCTTGCCCCGGGGGGTTCGTTCATCTGACCATAGACCAAGGCGGTCTTGTTAATAACGCCGGATTCCTGCATTTCGTTATACAGGTCGTTACCCTCACGGGTACGCTCGCCGACACCTGCAAAGACGGAGATACCGCCATGCTGTTTGGCGACATTGTTGATCAGTTCCATGATCAGAACGGTCTTGCCGACACCTGCACCGCCGAAGAGGCCGATCTTACCACCCTTGGCATAGGGTGCGATCAGGTCAACGACCTTGATGCCGGTTTCCAGCATTTCCGTAGTGCTTTCCTGCTCGTCGTAGGACGGAGGATCCCGATGGATGCTCCACTTTTCGCAGGTAATGGGCTGGGGCTTATTGTCAATGGAACGGCCTAAGAGGTTGAAAACTCTGCCCAGAGTTTCCTTGCCAACGGGAACCTTAATGGGGGCGCCGGTATCCACAGCTTCCACGCCACGGGACATACCGTCGGTGGAATTCATGGCGATACAACGCACTACATCATCACCCAACTGCTGGGCGACTTCGCAGACCAGCTTACCCTCTTCCCGATCGATTTCGATGGCATTAAGGAGGTTGGGGATCTGTCCGTTAGGGAATCGAATATCCAGAACAGGTCCGATAACCTGAATGACCTTGCCAATATTCTTTTTTTGCATAATTTGCTCTCCCTTATAAAGCTTCCGCACCGGAGACGATCTCCGTGATCTCTTGGGTGATCACAGCCTGTCGGGCACGGTTATATTTTAACACAAGGGTATCAATGATCTCGGTTGCATTCTTATTTGCAGAATTCATGGCTGTACGACGGGATCCGTGCTCCGAGGCCGTTGCCTCGCAAACACAGGTGTACAGCAGACCGGATACATACTGGGGAATGATCCCGTTGATCAGCTCCGTAGGATCTCCGTCCAGAAGGAAATCACCGAATTCCTCTCCCTCGGAGCTCACCCCAACAGGAAGAAGCTGTTGCGTCATGGGCTCCTGAGAAAGCATGGAGCGGAAGTAGGTATAGGCAACTACCACGCGGTCAAAGTTTCCCTGCTTATAGCCCTCACACAGAAGCTCTGCGATCTGTGCGCAGTCTCCCGTTCCGATGGTGGCTGTTACAGAGAAAAAGTCGCTGAGGATCCGACAGCCGCTACGCTGGTAGTATTCCAGAGCCTTTTTGCCCACAGGGAGGACACAATCGCCTTCTCCCAGCATGGTGCGGATCATACGGAACAGATTGGCATTATAGCCACCTGCCAGACCACGGTCACCTGCGATCACAATATAACAGGTTCCCTTGACCTCCCGCTCCGTAACATATACGGAGGGAGTCTCCGTAGACACAGAGCGGAGCCCTGCAATGGCTCGTTCCATGACCTGACGGTAAGGACGGGATGCCTCTGCTCGTTCCTTGGCACGGCGGAGCTTACTGGTGGCTACCAGCTCCATGGCCTTGGTGATCTGCCTGGTAGATTCCACGCTTTTGATCCGAGTCTTGATCTGCTTCATGGAAGCGCCGGACATAGGTCACTCCTTACCCGAGGAAGCGTGCCTTACAGGTTGCAATAGCCTGACGCAACGCTTCTTCGTTTTCCGAGGACAGCACGCCGGTGTCCCGAATGCTTTCCAAAATAACGGTTGCCTGAACCTTGAGATACTCAAGGAAGGTCTCTTCGAAGGCACGGATCCGATCTACAGGGATATCCCCCAGAAGGTCATTGACAACCGCATAAATGATACAGACCTGAAGTTCTACATCAATGGGGCTGTTACGATCCTGCTTTAAGATCTCTACGATACGGGCACCCTGCTCCAGACGAGCCTTGGTATCCGCATCCAGATCGGAACCGAACTGGGCGAAGGACTGGAGCTCACGGTACTGAGAGTACATCAGCTTCAGGGAGCCGGAGACCTTCTTCATAGCCTTGATCTGAGCACTGCCACCTACACGGGAAACAGAAATACCGGGGTTAATGGCAGGACGGACACCGGAATGGAACAGTTCCGATTCCAGATAGATCTGACCGTCGGTAATAGAAATGACATTGGTAGGAATATAGGCAGAAACGTCACCTGCCTGGGTCTCGATAATGGGAAGGGCTGTCAGGGAGCCGCCGCCGTATTCGGGGGCTACACGGGCAGCACGCTCCAAGAGACGGGAATGGAGATAGAAAACATCACCGGGGTAAGCCTCTCGTCCGGGAGGACGGCGGATCAGCAGGGACAGTGCACGGTAAGCAACAGCGTGCTTAGACAGATCATCATAAATGATCAGTGCATCCTTGCCCTGATCCATGAAGTATTCACCCATGGTACAGCCGGAGTAGGGTGCGATATACTGCAAGGGAGCCAGCTCCGAAGCCGAAGCGGAAACCACGATGGTATAATCCATGGCACCGTTCTTGGTGAGGGTGTCTACCAGCTGTGCTACGGTGGAACGCTTCTGTCCGATGGCAACATAGATACAGATAACGCCCTTGCCCTTTTGGTTAATAATGGTATCGGTAGCAATAACAGTCTTACCGGTCTGGCGGTCACCGATGATCAGCTCACGCTGACCTCTGCCGATGGGGATCATGGAGTCGATAGCCTTAATGCCCGTCTGCAAAGGGACGGAAACAGACTTTCGCTCAATGATACCGGGAGCATTCCGTTCAATGGGACGGAGCTCCTTGGAGGCAATGGGTCCCTTGCCGTCAATGGGCTGACCCAGTGCATCTACAACACGACCGATCATAGCCTCGCCCACGGGAACGGACACAACTCTGCCGGTACGCTTAACCAGAGAGCCTTCGCTGATACCTACATCGGTACCCAGCATAACCACGCTGACAAAGGTCTCTTCTAAGTTCAGAGCCATACCGTAGGAGCCGTTTTCAAAGCTGAGAAGCTCATTGGCCTTGCACTTATCCAGGCCATGAACCTTGGCAATGCCGTCGCCTACCTGAATAACATAGCCGATCTCGTCCTGCTCCGTCTTGGAAGCGTAGGTCTTGATCTGGTCCTTGATAATTCTGCTGATGTCGTCAATTTTCAGATTCACGGTTTCACCAACTTTTCTTATATATAGGGATTTAAACGATAGCCTCTGCAAGAGACTTGCGGAGGGTTTCCAGACGAGCCTGAATGGTATCGTCCAGCTGTACTCCGCCATAGCGGAGACGGATGCCGCCGATGAGGTCGGGGTCGATCCGATTTTCCAGTTCTACGGTCTTGCCGGTCATGGCAGAAAGCTTTGCAGACAGAGCCTTCTTCTGCCGAACCTTCATGGGGATAGCCGTAAGAGCCGTAGCACGCACAATGGCGTGTGCTTGGTCATAGGCCTCGTCAAAGGCCTTCTTGCAAGCAGGAAGGGTGTAAAATGCCCGTTTTTCACATAATATACACAGGAAATTCCGAAGAAGCTCCTCTGCATTTTCAAAGGCTTCACGGATCAAGGCACACTTTTCCCCACTGCCCAGAGCAGGGGTATCCATAAGATTGGTGTAAGCGGGTTCCGCCTCCACTGCCTCACAGATCACAGCAAGCTGTTGCCGCAGAGCCTTCTCCTTGCCGATTTCCTCAGCCAGCTCATACAGAGCCTTGCCGTAGCTGACACCATCAATCATGGCTCTCACCTAAGGTCTCGATGAAGGAATCGATCAGTGCTGTGTGCTCTCTTTCACGGATATCCCGTGCCAGAACAGCAGAAGCAATGTCCACTGCCATAGTGGAAACATCATCCTTGATCTCGTTCAGGGCGCGCTTCTTTTCCAATTCGATCTGCTCGTCGGCTCTCTTCAAAGTCTGCGCTGCTTTATCCTGAGCCTCACGGAGGATCTCCTCCTCACGAAGCTGAGCCTTGCGATAGGCGTTACGAAGGATCTCTTCCTTTTCCTCGTTGGCCTCTGCCAGACGGGTCTCGTATTGATCCTTCAGCTCAGCGGCATCCGCTTTAGACTGATTGGCATCGGCATAGAGATCGTCGATTTCCTTCTGCCGTTCATCGATCATTTCTTTCACAGGTCCGAAGAGGTATTTCTTCATAGCAAAATACAGCAGGACCAGGTTGACCAGCATGAAAATGCAAGTCCAGACATCAATGCTGATAAAGGCCTTTGTCTCGGCTGCGGTTAAAATAACCAAGCCCATCTCTCCTTTCTTTTAAGGTCGGATCGTTCCGTTACCCAAATCAGAATGCGAAGAGCAGGAGCAGTGCAATAACCAGAGAGTAAATACCGGTGGTCTCGGTAATGGCACAGCCAAGAATCATGTTGGTACGGAGCAGGGGAGCTGCCTCAGGCTGACGAGCCATGCCCTCGAGAGCCTTGCCGACAGCGTTGCCTTCGCGCATTCCGGGGCCGATTGCACCGATGCCCATACACAGACCTGCTGCCAATGCGACTAAACCTCTTGCGATTTCCATAATAATATCCTCCTAAAATTTAATTAATTTTTATTCTTGTGTAGTTGCGGTCATTTCGGATTTTTCTTCCTTTTCTGCCGGGGGAGGGCAAGCCTCGCCAACATAGACCATGGTCAGCATACAGAAAACCAGCGCCTGAATGAAGCCGGAGAAAAGGTCAAAGTACAGAGACAAAACAGCGGGAATACCCACCTGGAAAATGGGGATGGAACTGAAGAATGCATTGGGGATCCATCCCAGAAGCAGAGAACTCAGCCCTGCCAGAGCACTGTAGACCATGCTCATAAGAACACCGCCGCCGGCAACATTGCCGAAATGACGGAAAGCCAGAGCAATGGGCTGTGCTACTTCGCCAACGATGTTCATGGGGGTCATGACTACAATAGGCTCTGTAAAGCCCTTGAGCCAGCCAAGGAAGCCATTGTTCTTAATGTTGTGGTACCATACCAGTACCGACGTTACCAATGCCCAAACCAGAGTGGTGCTCAAATCTGCGGTGGTGGAACGGAAAAAGCCCGTCATACCGATGAGAGAACCCAACAGAGAGGAGCAGAACAGGGTTCCGATATAGGGAGCAAAGCGGAGATTGTGCTTGCCCATGGTGTCCCCTACCATGTTGTACAGCATGGTAACCACCTTTTCTACCAGAACCTGTCGTCCGCCGGGGCGTTTTTTCAGATTTCTGCCTAAGAAATAACTTGCAACTGCAAGGATCAGAAATACCAATGCACCGGAAACCACTGTTTCCGTAATGGTCACATTCAATCCGAAGAGTTCAAATTTCCATAATATCTTAGGGCCGGAAGTGTTAATATTCATAGAGTCCCTCCTTCGTCGGATTCGGATTCGGGTTGATCATCCAATGGGATCGGTGTAAAATCCACAGGACGATGCTTGATCATCAGTCCTCCAAGGAACAGTGCGATCCGCATAAGGATCAGAGGCAGGAGCGTAGCAATGGGATCGGTTTCCAGAAATTTCAGAGCCAGGACCAGCACACCGATCATGAGCAGGAAACGGAGCATCATGCTTCCCTGTGCCTTTAGCTGTCCCTTCTGAGGGTTATCGTTTTCTTCTGCTTGGAGCAGGGACAGGATCAGCCCCAGATGGTTCAGCAGGGACACCGCTGTGCCGATGACCGCCCCCAAGATCACAGCCTTGTTAAGCCGTCCCAGCAGACCGTAAACCGCCACCATGGCAACGCACAGAAGGATCTGCGCCAAAAAAACAGGAAGCTGTTCGGCAATGGTTTCTTTACGATTTTCCACCCTTCTCCTCCTTTTTCCCATGGGTTTCACCCGATGACTCGGGTGCTGTGGGATCGATCACTCGTGCAGAGGTCATCAGGAATCGGAACATACTCACCGATCCGCTGACCACGCCCAGAACGATGGAAAGGATCATAGCCCACTTTCCTACTCCCCAACGATTACAGCAGAGCCAGCCCAAGCCGATCCACATCGCCGCCGGAGTCAAGAGGCAGACCGTAACCTGAAACACATAGTTCAGTGCATAGGTAAAACGAAAAATATCCTTATGCATGTCTCTGTCCTCCTTCAAAAAGCCATCCTTCCACTTATACTCATTCTAACTATCATCATACACCAGCCGGAAGAAAAAAGCAACAGATTTTTCGTTGACTTTTCTATTATATACTATTATAATCGGTTATAGATTCATTATGTAAAGGAAAGAGGTAATTCCATGAGCCAGAACCTTCAACCCGAAACCCTGTGTATTCAGGCCGGCTATACTCCCGGTAACGGAGAGCCCCGACAGATCCCGATTATTCAGAGCACTACCTTCCGATACGAAAGCGCCGCGGAAATGGCCAAGCTGTTCGATCTGGAAGCTAATGGTTATTTTTATACTCGTCTGCAGAATCCCACCTGTGATATGGTAGCGGCTAAATTGGCCGCTTTAGAAGGTGGCACCGCCGCCATGCTTACCGGCTCCGGACAGGCCGCTTCCTTCTTCTCTGTATTTAACATTACAAGCTGCGGCGATCATTTTATCAGTTCTTCCGCTATTTACGGTGGTAGCTTTAACCTGTTCTCCGTCACCATGAAGCGTATGGGCATCGAGTGTACCTTCGTAGATCCCGATTGCACCGAAGAAGAGCTGGAAGCCGCCTTCCGCCCCAACACCAAGTGCGTTTTCGGTGAGACCATTGCAAACCCCGCTCTCCGTGTGCTGGATATCGAAAAGTTTGCAAAAGTCGCCCATCGTCACGGTGTTCCCCTGATCGTGGACAACACCTTTGCAACTCCCATTAACTGCCGTCCCCTTGAATGGGGTGCAGATATCGTCACCCATTCCACCAGCAAGTATATTGACGGTCACAGTGCCGCTCTGGGCGGTGCCATTATTGACGGCGGCAAGTTCGATTGGGCACAGTATCCTGACAAGTTCCCCGGTCTTTGCACTCCCGATGACAGCTACCACGGCGTCACCTACACCGAGCGGTTCGGAAAAGAGGGCGCTTTTATTACCAAGGCTACTGCACAGCTCATGCGTGACTTTGGATGTGTCCAATCTCCCCAGAATGCCTATATTACCAATCTGGGTATCGAAAGTCTCCCTGTTCGCATGGCTCGCCATTGCGAAAATGCTCAAAAAATTGCCGAATACCTTCAGGGACACGAGAAGATCTCTTGGGCCAGCTATCCCGGTCTGAAGGGTGATAAATACTATGACTTGGCACAGAAGTACCTACCTAAGGGTTCCTGCGGTGTGATTTCCTTCGGTGTAAAGGGTGGAAGACAAGCCGCCGCTACCTTTATGGAAGCCCTGAAGCTGGCCTCCATCGAAACCCATGTTGCCGATGCCCGTACCTGCTGTCTCCATCCCGCAGGCACCACCCACCGTCAAATGAACGACCAAGAGCTTCTGGCCGCCGGTGTTTCTGCCGACCTGATCCGCTACAGCTGCGGTCTGGAAAATGCAGACGACCTCATTGCCGATCTGGAACAGGCACTGGCAAAGCTGTAATATTCCCTTTTCCCTCGGCATAACACATAATAACATCCACTTATAGGAGGTGTTTTTATGCCCATTAAGATCCCCAATGATTTGCCTGCGAGAGCGATTTTGCAGGGAGAAAACATTTTCGTCATGGACGAGCACCGAGCTGTGGCACAGGACATCCGCCCCTTGGAGATCCTGATCCTGAACCTCATGCCCACCAAGATCGAGACCGAAACCCAGTTTGCCCGTCTGTTGGGCAACACCCCTCTGCAGGTTCATCTGGAATTTTTGCAGACCAGCACCCATAAGGCAACCCATGTATCGGAAGAGCATATCTTTGCTTTCTATAAAAATTTTGACGAGATCCGCCATCGCCACTATGACGGCATGATCATTACCGGTGCTCCCGTGGAGCATCTGGAATTCGAGGCCGTAAATTACTGGCAGGAGCTGTGCGAGATCATGGAGTGGAGCAAGACTCACATCTACAGCACACTTCACATCTGCTGGGGCGCCCAAGCAGGTCTGTACTACCACTACGGTGTTCCCAAGCACCCGCTACCGGAAAAGATGTTCGGTATCTTCCCTCATCAAGTGGAGCGGAAGCACCCCATTTTGTTCCGTGGCTTTGATGATTGGTTCATGGTTCCCCATTCCCGCCATACCACCATCTTGCGTGAGGATGTGGAAAAGGTGCCCGATCTCAAAATTGCGGCCTCCTCTCCCGAGGCAGGGATCTTCGCCATCTTTACAGAGGGCGGCAGGCAGGTGTTCTTCACCGGTCACGCGGAGTATGATCCCGACACCCTGAAAAAGGAATACTTCCGGGACAAGAATCTGGGCAAGCCCATTTCTGTCCCCAAGAACTATTTCCCCAACGACGACGACACTCAGCCTCCTATGGTAACATGGCGTTCTTACGCCCATCTGCTGTTCTCCAACTGGCTGAATTACTTCGTCTATCAGAGCACTCCCTACGATTTCACCAAATAATCTAAGGGCCGTTTCCCAAAACCGGGAAACGGCCCTTTTGATTAAAATTTATTTTGTATATTCCATCCAACGCCACAGGATGGTGGCAACCTCGGCACGGGTAGCGGTTCCCTTGGGATCCAGCTTGGCACCCTTGCCGGTAATAATGCCCATGCCTACCATGGACTGTAAGGAACGCTCTGCATAATCGCTGACCTGTCCCTCATCGTTGAAGCAAGCCAAGGTGCCTAAGCCACGACCGCTCTCCGTAGTCTCTACAGACAAGGCACGGTTCAGGATCGTTGCCACCTGTTCTCTGGTGACTGCCTTATTGGGAGCGAAAAGGTTGTCGCCCATGCCGTTGACGATCCCCTCTTCTGCCGCCCAGGCTACTGCATCGGTGTACCAGGTATCTGCCGGCACATCGGAGAAGGTGCAGTTTCCTGCTTCCGGTTCTCCGAAGAAGCGATACAGAATGGTCACTACCATAGCACGGGTCATGGTTCCGTCGGGATTGAAACGGTCTGTCCCAACACCCTTAAAGAGCCCCTGTTCCAGCATTTCCTCAATGGCATTGTGTGCCCAATGTCCCGCTACAGGGACATCCTTCATTCCCCCACAGGAACAGTTGCTTCCGTCACAATGCCGCGCAGTGGGAGAAAATACCTTAGTGGTGATCCCACTCCAACAGGGAGTGGTGAAGCCCTTTGCACCACAAGTATATTCTATAGTCAGCTTATTAGGCTTCCCGTACGCTCCGTTAACCGGATTATAACAGTTAAAGCTCTCGGTGGAACCCAAAGGTGCATCTCCCATAAACCGAACAGTTTTCAAACCATCGCAGCTTTCAAAGGCAAATTCCATTTCTGCCAGTGTCTCGGGGAGAAGGACTTCTCGCAAGCTCTCGCAATAGGCAAAGGCATAGGGCCCCAGTTTCTCAGTTCCCTCCGGGAGTTCTACCCTTTCAAGGGAAAGACAACCGCAGAAGCTCTCTTCTCCCACACCTTCCAGACCTTGAGGGAATGTGACTTCTTTTAATGCAATACAATCTGCAAAGGCCCAATCTCCGATCTCTTGTACATGGCACCGGGACATATCAACAGAGGTCAGCTTGTCGCAACCTCTAAAGGCATGAGGGTAGATTTTCGTAACAGTTTCCGGCAGAATATAGTCCCCCGCCAAATCCTTGGGGGCGTAGATCAGACGAGTGCCATCGGTGGAGTAAAGCACGCCTCTGTCATCATTATAATAATCGGGATGCTCCTGAGATACATAGAAGGCAGGCGCATTCTCCAGATTGGGAAGTTGGGAGTCCGGATCTGCAAAGGCTTTGCCCACATGGATCTCCGTTAAGCCCTCACAGCCTGCAAAGGCATCCCACTCTGCCGAGGCCAGCTGTTCCGGAGCATAGAAAGCACCTTGAAAACCGTCGGGTAGCTTCAGTAAATGGGTCAGCGATTTGTTGTAGAGGCCGCCCTGTGCATCGCTTGCAAACGCAGGGTTGGTATCTGCAACAATGTACTTTTCAATACTGCTTCCTCGGAGATTCCACAGGTAGTCATAGTCTGTAACTGCCGCCGGGATCACCACTGTGCCCACAGTGCCCAGTGCAAAGGCTCCATCTGCAATGTGCTCTACGGTATCTGCCAGAATGATCCGTTCGTCGGTCAAAGAGGTAGCAAGGAGCAACGTGGTCTTATCACCACTGTAAACCACACCGGTCACATCGGTGTAGAAATTCTCATTTTCCTTAGGGAAGTTGATCTCTTTCAGATTCTCGCAATAACCAAAAACACCGTGTCCAAAGCTTTTCAGGTTTTGGGGCAGGGTGACGCTTTCCAATGCCGTACCCATAAATGCATTGCTGCCAATGGTCTCCACAGAGTCGGGAATGGTAACGGTTTTCAGATTGAGACAATCGGCAAACATATATTCCCCGATCTCGGTGTATCCCTCAGGGATCTCAACCTCTGTCATGCCGCAGTCGGAGAAAACAGCGTACTCAAAGAAAGGCTGCTCCGATGCCAGTTTAATTTCCTTCAAGCTCTCGCAACCGGACAGAGCCGCCATGCCATACCATGTGATCCCTTCCAGATTGATCTCCTCTAAAGCGAAGCAATTGGTAAAGCCCTGTTCAGGAATGTAATTAACAGACGGGGGTAAGACCACTTTTTTCAGCTGATAGCAACCGTTAAAAGCTTTCGCCCCCAGGTCTTTCACCCCATAGGGAATGGTATACTCTCCCGTGATCCCACGAGGTGCAGCTAAAAGCTCGGTTTTTGCCTTATTGAACAGAACGCCTCTGTCATCACAATAGTAGACAGAGTTTGCGGTGCTGACTTTCACAGTTTTTAAGTTGGGGGTGCACCAATAGTCATTCTCTACACCGCCAAGGACACCCTTACCCACAGCGAGGCTTTCCAACTTGTCACAAAAACTGAAAGCACCGTCATACTTTGTAACAGAGTCGGGAATCACTGCATGGCGAATGCCGCAGTAGCCAAAGGCACCGTAGCCTATGGTAGTCAGCCCCTGTGGCAGGTCAATGGATTCCAAAGCGGTGCAACCTTCAAAAGCACGACTGCGGATCTTAAGCAAATCCTTCGGAAGGGTTACAGCAGTCAAAGAAGCACAGCCGGAAAAAGTATCGGATTCAATATTTCGGATTCCATCCGGCAGAGTCACTTCCAGAAGAGTAGTGCTGTTGGAAAATGCCCTTTCCTCTATCTGTGTCACCATCTCGGGGACAGAGTAGATCCCATTGTATCCACAGGGGAAGCGAAGGAGGGTCTTTTGATCCGCTGTAAAGAGGATACCATTCATGTCGGAATAAACCCCGTTCCCCTCTGCAACCTCAATGTGCTCCAAGGAAGCCATTTCGGAAAATTCAGCATAATTCAATTTCGTTACGGTTGCGGGAACCCGGATCTCCTCTGCCCATCTGCAGGTGTGGAAGCCCCAGGCGTATGTAATGCCCTCTTGGATCACGATGGTGAAGATATCTTCTTCCCATGGGGACCAGGGTGCTTGGAAATAATAGCTGTTAAAATCCATCTCTCCCGTACCCTTGATGGTCAGAGTATGGGTGTCGAGATCCACTTCCCAAGTGGCGTTGTCCCCACAGGTACCGGATCGGCTCTCGGCAGAGGCCATGGCCATTCCCGGCAAAACGCCCAGCATAAGTGCCAGTGCGAGGATCATTGCCAAAATTCGACGGTGTTTCATACTGATTTCTCCTTACTGATTCGGATTTCCGCAAAAGCGGTGTTCGGCGCAGACAGGCTCCCTTACAAAATAAAAGTATCACATTTCCGGTGGTCTGTCAACGGCAGGGAATTTCTCCCTCTCTATCTATAAATACGGAAAAATACACCACAGGTTACAACTTATATTTTCTTTCTCGACTTTTTTTCGGGGCTATGCTATACTAACAGAAAGGAACTATGATTTTACTGCAGCAGGAAGGAGCGTGTCCCATGGATCCAAAACTCATTCCCATGCTTCTCAGCGCATTATATACCGTTCTGGTCATTGCGTGCATTGCAGAAGCTACGAACAGAACACCGGAGAAAAAGAAGAATTCCATCCACCTCCCTACTGCCTTAGTTTGGATCGGTGCTATATGCGGTCTGATTTTCCTGATCATCGGATGGGCAGCTGCCCTTGATAGTGAGGGGCTCGGTCTTTCCCTTTTATTCGGCTTGTTTGTGCTCTTGGGGATGTCCCTGATGCTGGCTTGGAAAAATCATTGTGTTTCTTTTGATAAGACCGGTTTTTTCCACAGAAATTTTTTGGGATTCACCCGTAGCTTTACCTATGACCAAGTCACCTCCTGGGAACTAAACGACTCTAATCCCACAGAGTCCCATATTTATGTGGGCAAGAAAAAGGTCCCCTTTTCTATGACGGAAAAATACTCCGCTAACTTTCTCACAAAGATTTTTGATGCATACCACAAGAACCACAAAGGGGAGCATATCCCATATCACAGGGATCTGCAAAAGAAAAAATCGGGCAATGTGGGCTTCCGTGCCCATGTCCATAATCCGGGAGAATATCTGGTGATCTTTATCATGCTCCTTGTTTTCTTCCTAGGGTTCATGCTTTGGGTCGCCGTGTCCGGAATGGCATCCGTAGACGAATCCGATGGAGAGCCATACACCGTCACCTTCGATTCATGGTCAGTAGAAAAGGATCAATTCCGGCTCCACACCCCTCAAGAGGACCTTCCTTTTGTCGTCACCCCCTTTGAAAGCTACCTGTCCAATGAGGAAAGGCTAAAAGAAAACTGCAACGGAAAAACGACCTTTACCCTCTGGGCAAAGTATCAGGATCCCGATGACAGCAAACCCTATTACCGTATCCTATCCCTATCTTCCGAGGGCGTGGACTATTTCACCTTTGAAGAGGCCACTGCTCAAAAACGCGAGGGTGCAGTAATCGTCTTGATCTTTATGGGCGCATGTCTTCTTTTCTTGCTACTGCTCGCACTTCTCATGTACTTAGTGGGGCGAAATCCGAAGAAGTTCCCCAAGTGGGTCGTATATGCATGTTTTAAGAAGTCCGCGATTGATATCGATTAGTGTCGAAAGAAATTTTCCAAAAGAGGGTTGCAATTTTAGTCCATCGGTGCTATAATGTAGCCAATGCAGGTGTAATTCATCGGTAGAATGTCAGCTTCCCAAGCTGAATAGGGGGGTTCGACTCCCCTCACCTGCTCCAAAAAAGAAGTAACTTTTGTCTACCAAAAGTTACTTCTTTTTTATCCAAGCCGCAGGTTTGGCGTATCATGACCGCGCGAAGCGTGGTGCATATCATCAGCCCTTCGGGCTGTATCTCATCACGCGCCAGCGTGTATTTTCGTGCGGTTTGATGATATACAACAGTTCGTGTTGATGATATGCAATTCCTACGGAATTGATGATATACAAGGATTCACCTTGATTACATCGCAAAATCATGGTATAATCTATTATACAAACTTGAATTTAACGAGGTGATTAGGGATGGATATTTCTTTCAAAAATGGCAATGAGAAATTTAATTACAGAGTGTGTGCTATGATGATTTCTGACGGTAAAATCTTGGCAATGCACGATGAGCGGTCACCGTATTAC
>JAZOXB010000043.1:0-2165 GCA_045659585.1 Faecousia sp.
AGGTGTTTTATGAAAAATGGTTCGTTTTCGCATTGATTATATTTTAGTTATAGTGCCTACCGCACAATCCCTCCGTCACGGCTACGCCGTGCCACCTCCCTTTACACAAGGGAGGCTTTAGTGCCTACCGTGTCGCTAAACTGCTCGATAAACTGCGATTTGCCGTTCAAATTCCCCTTTCCCCAATGGATTGACAAAAGGGACATGGCTTGTTGCAATAAAGCCATGGTCGGATTTGGCAAATTTTAGGATCTGACAACATTTCTCGCGAGAAACGCATAAGGAGGATCTTTTATGAAAACAACCATAGGCAAAAAAGCACTATCCCTGCTCCTGTGTCCGGTCATGCTCCTGCTCCTGCACCCGCGGACAGATCGTGACCTTCCTCTACAGAGCCTTGGCAGAAGGCTAACATCCCGCTCCCGTCCCGGACGGAATCAAACAAACCCCCACAGAGGGAACAAGCATACCCCCAAAGGGAGCCCGGTTATGATCGGGCTCCCTTATATTATTTTTTGGCTCGGACTCTTCCCGGATCTACAAATAGAAAATCTACGATTCTGTCCGGAGCAGGGAAAAACCGGGTGCAGTACGGTTCTGTACTGCACCCGGAGGGGTTATTTGTGAGGCGTTTATACGAATGCCCCATGGAAGGATTTTATGGTGATCAGTCTTCGAATACGAAGTTAGCCATAACAGCGGAGCAACGGGGGCAGAGACCGTTTTCGTCAGCCTTGGTAGAGTGCATCCAGCAACGGGGGCACTTCTCGCCGGGAGCGGCAAAGACTTCTACGGTCAGACCTGCAAAGTTGCTACCTGCGCCCTGTGCCAGAGCCTCGCCCTCTGCTTCACCTACGGTGACAGCGGAGACGATGAAGAGTTCAGCCAGATCCAGACCTTCTACCTGCTTGAGAGCTTCGGCGGCGGCAGTATCGGTGGCCTTCAGGTTGACCTGAGCTTCCAGTGCCTTGCCGATCTTCTTTTCCCCACGGGCGGCTTCCAGAACACCGTTGACATCGCTACGCAGTGCAATGAGGGTGTCCCACTTTGCCATGGTGTCTGCATCCAGAGCGTAGGCGGTGTAAGCCTCGGCCATGTTGTTGAGGATGATGTTACGGACATCGTCTTCTGCCTTATGGGGCATTGCCTGCCAGATCTCGTCGCAGGTGTAGGGCAGGATGGGAGCATACATCTTAGCCATGGCATCCAGGATCAGGTACAGAGCGGTCTGTGCGCTACGACGCTTCAGGCCGTCCTTTTCTTCGCAGTAGAGGCGATCCTTCAGGATGTCCAGATAGAAGCCGGACAGCTCGACGACACAGAAATCGTTGATGGCATGGGTCAGAGCATGGAATTCGTACTTGTCATAGGAACGGAAGGCCAGCTCGATGAGCTCGTTGAGCTTGGTAACAGCCCAGCGATCCAGTTCCAGCATCTCTTCGGGCTGAACCGGATTCGCAGGATCGAAGCCGTCTAAGTTGCCCAGACAGTAACGGGCGGTGTTACGGAACTTCAGGTAAGTCTGAGACAGCTGCTTGAAGATCTCCTTGGAGCAACGAACGTCTACACGGTAGTCAGCGGAAGCTGCCCACAGACGGACGATATCTGCACCGAAGTCACGAACCAGATCAGCGGGATCAACGCCGTTGCCAAGAGACTTGTGCATGGCGCGGCCTTCCCCGTCAACGACCCAACCGTGAGTCAGGCACTTCTTAAAGGGAGCACCCTTACCCAGTGCGCCCACAGAGGTCAGCAGGCTGGACTGGAACCAGCCACGGTACTGGTCAGCACCTTCCAGATAGATGTCGGAAGGCCAGTTTTCTTCGCAATCGAAGAGCAGGGATGCAATGTGGGTGGAGCCGGAGTCGAACCAACCGTCAAGGGTGTCGGTTTCCTTTTCGAAAGCCTTGCCGCCGCAGTGGGGGCAGGACAGACCCTCGGGGATCAGTTCCATAGCTTCCTTGGAGAACCAGGCGTTGGAGCCTTCTTCGCCGAAGAGCTTAGCAACGTGCTCGGTAGTCTCGGGAGTGCAAACGGGCTTGCCACAATCCTTGCAGTAGAAGACGGGGATGGGCAGACCCCAACGGCGCTGACGGGAGATACACCAGTCGGCACGGTCACGAACCATGGAGATCATACGATCCTTGCCCCATGCGGGGAACCAC
>JAZOXB010000044.1:0-4171 GCA_045659585.1 Faecousia sp.
ATTTACATAATTTTGTTAAAAGTTTACATAAAACTGATAAATAAAGAAAAAACTTGACAAATCGCAAAAAAATGTTATAATTAGCTTGCGGTTACAATAAAGTAACAATAGTTTCATCACTGAAATCAAACACTATGGAAAGGAGGATGCTCTATTGCAAAGAATGGAAAAACAGCCTAAACGGCGAAATATTGTCTTTCGGCTCATGGCACTGGTTTTGATGATCGGTGTTCTTGGGGGACTATTTTCCCAGTCTGTTTTTGCCCGGAACAGTTATGTGATCACCGACGGTGAGACCGTGACCGTTCCCCAGTCCTACAGCACAGTCCCGGATGTCGTTTTGGATGAAGTAGGAATCGAACTGAGCGATGAGGATACCTACACTACCAGCTATAATGATGGCGTCAGCCGCATTGACATCCAGCGGATGCAGCTTGTGACCGTGGATTGCCGAGGTGAGCAGAGAACTGTGGGAACCTACGGTGAGACTGTTCAGCAACTTTTGGATCGTCTTGGTATCGTAGTTGGCTCCGGAGATTCCATCTCCTGCGAGACCGACCTGCAGACCTATGACGGACTCCGAGTAGACATTGTTCATCGGGAAACCAAACTCGAAGAAGTGGAAACAGTGGTTCCCTATGAGACCAAGTACTATGAGGATGCAGAGCTGGAACCCGGTGAGGAGATCGTTCTCATCGAGGGCAAGGATGGCGTGACCCGCAATAAGGAAAGAGTTACTTATGAGAACGGGCGCGAGGTTTCTCGTGAAAGCATCAGCACTGTGGTGATTACCGAGATGGTCACCGAATTAGTCGTGCGCGGCCCACAGAATGTTCTTCGGGAGCAACCCGATGATCCGGAATATGTGGTGAAGTCTGCGACATCGAAAGCCAAGACAACATCTTCCGACAACACCATTACCACTGTTGGCGGAATGACCTATACCTATTCCGATAAGATCTCTGTTACCTGTACTGCCTATTCCTGCGAGGGATATACAGGCATAACCGCAACAGGTACAGTGGCCAGAGTAGGTGCTGTAGCAGTAGACCCCAGATACATTCCTCTGGGAACCAAGATGTACATCGTATCTAATGACGGACAGTATGTCTACGGCTACTGCGTGGCAGAGGATACCGGCGGATCCATTAAGGGTTATAAGATCGACCTGTATTTTGATACAGTTGACGAATGCTGGGATTTCGGCGTGCGTTCCTGCACCGCATATATTATTGAAGATTGATTTGCAAAATTGCCTCTTTTCTGATATAATGTCGGAAAAGAGGCATTTGCATTGTGCAAAGGAGGATCACGCCTGTATGATAGATGTTTGTAATATGCAGCAGATCAAGGCTCTGCTGGAAAAATACGGTTTTCACTTTTCCAAATCCAAGGGGCAGAATTTCTTGAATCAGCGTTGGGTGCCGGAGCGGATCGTGTCCGAGTCCGGCATTGACGAAACCTGCGGAGTGGTAGAGATCGGCCCCGGCTTCGGCCCTCTGACCCAGGAGCTGTGCAAGAAGGCAGGAAAGGTCGTGGCTCTGGAGCTTGATACCACCTTAAAGCCCGTTTTGCAGGAGACTGTAGGAGAGTTCGATAATCTGGAGATCATCTTTACCGATGCTATGAAGGCGGATATCCCTGCTCTGGTAGAGGAAAAGTTCGGAGGACTCCGCCCTGCGGCCTGTGCCAACCTACCTTATTATATTACATCTCCCGTTCTCAGCAAGCTGTTGGAGAGCAAGTGTTTCTCTACAGTAACGGTCATGGTGCAGAAGGAGGTTGCCCAGCGGATCTGCTCCAAGGCAGGGTCTGCAGACTATTCTTCTTTCACGGTGATGTGCAATTATTACGCAGAGCCCGAGCTTCTCTTTGATGTGCCTGCCCATTGCTTTATTCCCCAGCCTAAGGTCACCAGTGCAGTTGTCAAGCTGAAGATCCGCACTGAGCCTGCGGCACCCATTCGGGATGAAGGAATGTTTTTCCGCACTGTTCGGGCGGCCTTTGCTCAGCGGAGAAAGACCCTGCTCAACTGCCTGTCTGCGGGCTTCGGTGAGTTCAATAAGTCTGAACTGACGGAGATCATGGAGAGTTGCGGTCTTGCACCCTCTGTCCGAGGGGAAACCCTGACCATCGAGAAGTTTGCCGCTCTGTCCAATGCCATTCTGGAAAGGAAGGAAGCCTAATGCAGTTCCGTAGTATTTTGATCGATATTGACGATACCCTTTTTGATTTTGGTATAGCTGAACGGGTTGCCATTGCTAAGGCTTACAGAGACTATGGCATCGAGCCTACAGAGGAGCGTCTGGCCCGGTACAGTGCCATCAATATAGCCCAGTGGGAAGCTATGGAACGGGGAGAGCTGACCCGAGATCAGGTGCTTCTTCGTCGCCACGAGCTGTTCTTTGCAGAACTGGGAGTGGAGATCCCTATTCAGGAATTTGAAGATCGATACCGTGGGTATTTAGGCGTAGGGCATTACTTTGTGGACGGAGCAGAGGAACTGCTGGAGTATCTGTTCGGCAAGTACGATCTGTACGTAGCCTCCAACGGTGTAGCGGAAACTCAGTATTCCCGTATGGAAAGTGCCGGGATCGGCAAGTATTTTAAGGAAGTGTTTATTTCCGAGACCACAGGCTCCCATAAGCCGGAGAAGGCCTATTTTGACTATTGCTTTGCCCGTATGGAGCATTTCGACCCTGAGACTACCCTGATCATCGGGGACAGCCTGACCAGCGATATTAAGGGCGGCTTAGATGCCGGGATCAAGACCTGCTGGTTTAACCCCAAGGGAAAAAAGGGGAGAGAGGATATCGTTCCCCACTATGAGATCCGAGACTTGAAGGAGATCCGTGCATTCCTATAATATAGGTAATATAGGGAAAACCGGTGATTTTAGGGCGCAGTTCCGGTTGAAATCGTGCCGCGAAAAAAATTTGAAAAATTTTGAAAAAAGGGCTTGACTTTTTTCGAAAAGTGAGTATAATAACTCATGCGATAAGCGCAACGGCACTTAGGGGATTTGTGTAAAGGTAGCACACCGGACTCTGACTCCGTTTGTGAGGGTTCGAATCCTTCATCCCCTGCCAAGAAACCACATTTGCTTCGGCAAATGTGGTTTTTCATATTCCTGTGGCACCTTCGGCACGCAGATCGGTTGCTCGGTGCGCGTACTCCCTCAGGTTGTAAAAAGAATGCTTATTTGATCTAATCTTTTTGATAAACTTGAATTTATAGAGTACAGGTGATAAATATTTTGTCTAACAGTTACCCTACGCATCTTTTCGCTTTTAATATCTAATTCCTGAAACAATATGATCAAAGGAGAAATCAACATGAACGAATACGAAGTTTTTGTAGAAGACATCACCTCATGCGGTGGGGAGAAATATGCCAAGAAGGAGTTCTTGGAAATTGAAGCCAACAGCCCCGAAGACTATGTCAGAGAAAACGGCAGATATCCCATCCTGTCTGTTTCCCAAAATGATGACGGGGATACGGTGATTTTAACAGGGGACAGCAAGGGTAATTTTTTAAGATATACCTTCACGGAATAATCGGAATACATTTCTTTCTCCCAAAGGAAGACAGAAAAGCCGGCGACAAAACGATGTTGGACAATCAGCAGTCCCACACGGTTTCGGTCACCGGCTTTTTCTATATATTATAGTATGATGCAATAGGGAGACTGCCTATAGAGAAATTTTTCAGATCATGAAAATTTTACCCAAATTCCTCTTGACAAATGTATCGGTTGCCGATATAATAAATATATCGGAGGCCGATATAACGGAAAACGAAATAACGGATGCCGTAATAGTAGAAAGGAGAGCCGAAAATGGCAAATGTAGCCTTGACAGAGGCGGTGTACTATATATTACTGTCTCTTATAAAACCCATGCATGGCTATGGGATCATGCAGAATGTAGAGCAACTGTCCGGCGGCCGGGTCAAGCTGGCAGCAGGCACTCTTTACGGTGCTATTAACACACTTCTGGAACGGGGATGGGTATTGGCTCTGCCCGGAGAAAAGGACAGCCGAAAGAAGGAATACCAAATCACCCCACAAGGGACCCAAATCTTAGAGGCGGAATTGCTCCGTCTGCGAGAACTGATCGAAAACGGACAACGGATATTGGAGGGAAACTAACATGAGAAGAACGATCCGCAA
>JAZOXB010000045.1:0-19902 GCA_045659585.1 Faecousia sp.
ACCATGAAGGGCTACTACAAGATGCCCGAGGCTACCCGTGCTACCGTTGATGCAGAGGGCTGGCTCCATTCCGGTGACTTGGCTTGCAAGGACGAGGATGGCAACTACCGAATTACCGGTCGTCTGAAGGACATGATCATCCGGGGCGGTGAGAATATTTATCCCAAGGAGATCGAGGAATTCATCTATACCCATCCTGCTGTTCGTGATGTACAGGTCATCGGTGTTCCCGATAAGAAGTACGGCGAAGAGATCATGGCTTGCATTATCCTCAAGGAGCCCGGTACCGTCACACAGGAAGAAATGACCAACTATATTAAGGCCAGCATGGCTCGCCATAAGTGCCCCAGATATATTGAGTTTGTAGACGCATTCCCCATGAATGCAGCGGGCAAGATCCTGAAATATAAAATGCGTGAAGAGGCTGTAGAACGGCTGAAGCTGAAAGGCGACGGCAGTAATACCGCCAAGACCGTAGATGAAGTATAATTTTTATAGAGAGAACAAGATAATCGGCACAGCAAGAAAACTTGCTGTGCCGATTGTGTTATATTTTTATCTCTGGGTTCCCAGATAGAACAGGGCGATGGTGCCGGGGCCGGAGTGGGCGCCGATAACGGGGCCTACGTAGTCAATGAGGATATCTTTGTAACCGCAGGTTTCCTTAATGCAATCGGCAAGGAACCGGGCATCTTCCAAGCAATCGCCATGGGCAATAAAGATGGTCTGGTTTTGGGGATCGATGGCGGTTTCTGCCATTTTCTTAGCCAGCTCCTTGAGGGAGTTCTTTCTGCCGCGAACGGTGGAGACCTTCACAAGGTGGCCTTCGTCATCTACGTGGAGGACGGGCTTAATGCCTAAGGCACTGCCAACCAGAGCGGTGGCACCGCTGAGTCTGCCGCCACGCTTCAGGAAGAACAGGTCGTCTACAGTGAACCAATGAACCAGATTGGGCTTAATGCTCTCAGCATAAGCGGCGGCTTCTGCAAGGGTTGCACCCGCGGCCTTCTTCTTGGCGGTGAGGTAGACCAGCAGACCCTGACCCAGAGCGGCACAGAGGGTGTCTACTACGGTAATGGTTCTGTGGGGGAATTCCTCCATGAGCTCCTGTGCGGCAATGGTGCCTGCACTGCAGGTGCCGCTGAGACCGGTAGAGAAGCCCAAATAGAGAATGTCCTTTCCCTCCTTAAGATGGGGGAGGAAAGCGTTGCGGAATTCTTCTACATTGACGGCACTGGTGGTAATATTGGCACCGTCACGGAGTTTTGCGTAAACTTCGGAGAATTTCATAGAGCTCTGATCCGGGTGATTTTGGTAGCTGGTGCCTTCTAAAAGGAAGGACAGGGGAATGCACTGAATTTGAAGCTCGTTGTAGATCGACATAGGTAAGTCGGCACAGGAATCGGTGATGATAATGTAATCTGCCATGGGTTAAGCCTCCTTGGTGTAATAAATGATCATTTCCGCAGTACTGCGGATAATATCGGTCTGCTGTTGCTCGTTGATCAGTCCGCGGAAGTGAACGCCTCCGGTGAGAAGGTTGGCAAGGATCAGACCTACGGATTCAATGTTGATGTCTTTCCGAATGGAGCCGTCTGCAAGTCCGCGGGTCAGAGCCAGTCGAGCGGGACGGTCAATATTGTCTACATGGATGGAGCCGTACTGCATATAGTCCAGATCGTAGGAAAGTCCCTCGCGCATGGAATAGGAGCCCATGTCCTGCAAGAAATCCACATATTCGGGATGTGCTTCGTAAGTGGCGACATAGGCGTGGACGATCCGTGCAAAGGCATCGTGTCCCGTTTCACCGGGGCGTTCCTTTTGGGCACAGCGACGGCGGTGCTCTTCCAAATATTCCTGTAACAGATGGTTGGCAACCGCTACAGCGATAGATTGCTTGGTGCCGAAGTAGCGATAAACGGACATGGAGGACAGGAGCGCTTCGTCAGCGATTTGTGCAACGGTGGTCTTATCGATGCCGTCACGGAGAAATAACTTAATGGCGGCGGAGATAATGGCGTTGCGGTTGGTGGTGCGTTCTTGCTCTCGGGTCATAGGTACCTCCTATATTTGTTAGTGGGACTATAAGCTGTTAGTGATTATAACAGAAAATAATGACAGTGTCAAGAAAAAAAGGTCACACAGAGGTGGGGAAAGAAAAAACGGGGATTTCGGAAAAATTTTTTTCAGCCCCTTTATTTCTTGGGGAAAATGTATTAAAATAGATAGGATAAAACATTATGACAGAATCGAAAAGGAATTGGGTTATACTATGAACACGAATTTTGAAGAAAGATTTTTAAAAGCACGAAGGGAATATATTGCAAAGCAGTTTTCTCATATGAACGATCGACAGCTGGAGGCTGTACTGACCACCCAAGGGCCTTTGCTCCTGCTGGCGGGAGCCGGCAGCGGAAAGACCACCGTTCTGATCCACCGCATTGCCAACCTGATTCGATTTGGTGCAGGGTCCGACGGGGTGGAGATCCCGCCTTCCGTAAGGGAAGAAGATGTGATGTTTTTAGAGGGTGTGGTTGCAAGCTCCCATTGTCCCTATGATGACAGGGCAGAGGAACTGTGCCGATATGAGCCTGCGGCTCCCTGGTCCATCATTGCCATTACCTTTACCAACAAGGCGGCTAACGAACTGAAAAACAGATTGTCCGATATGCTGGGACCTCAGGGACAGGATGTGTGGGCTATGACCTTCCACTCCGCTTGCTGTCGGATCCTGCGGAAAGAGATCCACCGTCTGGATTATACCACGGACTTTACTATTTATGACAGCAATGATTCCGAGAAGGTCATTAAAGAGATCCTGAAAGAGAAGAATCTGGACGAGAAGCTGTTCCCTCCCCGAAACGTGCTTTCCATGATCTCCAAGGCCAAGGACAAACTCCGTTCTCCCAAGGATTTTGCATGGGATATGGGGGATGATGTGCGGTTCCGTCGGATCGCAGAGGTCTATGAGGAATATTCCAATCGTCTTAAGGGCGCAAATGCTCTGGACTTTGATGATATTATCGTTCTTACCGTTCGTCTGCTACAGGAATTTGAGGATGTACGGCTGTATTATCAGAAAAAGTTCCGTTATGTACTGGTAGACGAGTATCAGGATACCAACCATATGCAGTACCTGCTGACATCCCTGCTGGCAGGTGGACATGAGAATATCTGTGTGGTCGGCGATGACGACCAGAGTATTTACCGTTTCCGCGGGGCTACCATTGAGAACATCCTTAGCTTTGAGCAGCAGTACCATGGGTCGAAGCTGATCCGTTTGGAGCAGAATTATCGTTCTACCCAATGTATTCTGGATGCGGCAAACGGAGTGATCTCCAACAACCGCGGCAGAAAGGGAAAGAAGCTCTGGACCAACAACGGATCCGGAGATCGGATCCTCCATTATACCGCCGCCAGTGAAAGCGACGAGGCCAACTTTGTGGTAGACACCATTATAGACGGTTGTCCCCAAGGAAAGGGATATAAGAATTATGCGGTGCTGTACCGCACCAATGCACAGGCACGGGCCTTGGAAAATGCCTTCCAACGGGCAGGGGTTCCCTACATCACCGTAGGTGCCATTCGCTTCCATGAGAGAGCGGAGATCAAGGATGTGCTGGCTTATTTATGGATCATTCAGAATCGCAGTGACGATCTACGTTTGAAGCGGATCATCAACCAGCCTCCCAGAGGCATCGGCGCCAAGACCGTGGAGAATATGGAGCGGATCGCAGATGCCGCAAAGAAGCCTCTCTACGACATCGTGTCCGATCCCTATAATTATCCCGCTCTGGGTCGTTCTGCCAACAAGCTCATGGATTTTACCATGATGATCGAGGATTGTGCCGCCCTGTTGGACACCTTGTCCCTGTCGGATTTCTATGAAGAGCTTTTGCAGAGAACGGGATATCTGGCTATGCTGGAGGATAAGAGCGATCCCGACAATGAGAGTCGTTTGGAGAACGTTCGAGAACTGAAATCCGCTATTGTTGCCTATGAGCAGTCTGTAGAGGAGCCTACCTTAGGAGGATATCTGGAAATGGTCTCCCTCTTTACGGATCTGGAAAAATACGATGCCAATCAAGAGTGTGCGGTCATGATGACCATGCATGCCGCAAAGGGCTTGGAATTCCCCAATGTATTCGTGGTAGGTATGGAGGAGGGCTTATTCCCCAGCCTCCGCTCCATCGGTGAGTACGAGGAAATGGAAGAAGAACGCCGTCTGTGCTATGTGGCTCTCACCAGAGCCAAGAAACGGCTGTATCTGACCTCTGCCAAGCAGAGAATGTTATACGGACATACCTCCTCCAATATGCCTTCCCGATTCCTGAAGGAGATCCCGGAAAAGCTTGTGGAAAAGCAGGAAAGTGAACGGTTGGCCTTTGGCTCCGACACCTTCGGTGGCTATGGCGGTTCTTACGGCAGTGGCTACGGCTCCTATGGCGGCGGCTACGGAAACCGTGGGAAGAGCTCCTACGGCGGAGGGTACAGCGGAGAGTCTTACGGTGGGGAAGCCTATGGCAGTTCCTATAGCGGAAGTGGGAATGGCGGAAGTTCTTACGGAAGCAAGCCCTCCTACAGCGGAAGTTACAGCTCTCCCTTTAAGTCTAAGACCCCCAAGACCGCCCCTGATTATAAGCAGGGGGAAATGGTTGTCCATGACTCCTTCGGTCAGGGTATGATCCTGTCTGTCCTGCCTATGGGTGGGGATGCTATGCTGGAGATCGCCTTTGATAAGGTGGGAACCAAGCGTCTTATGGCAACTACCGCTTCTCAGAGAATGAAGAAGCTGTAACGGAGGGGATCGGAAAAAGAAAGGGGAACGGTATGGCTGAGAGATCCCATAAAAGGGTATGATTTTTCGTGATGGGGCATAGGTATCTATGAGGTGGTATCATGTCTTGGGAACAACGGAATCGGATTCGGGTCTTTCTGGCTGTATGGTTCGCTGTCAGTGGGGTAATGATGCTGGTGTTTCGCAGTCGTCTGGCTCCTATGGCAGAGGAACTGATCCGCACCCAGGTGGATAATCAGGCAAGCGATGTGATCAACGGTGCCATTGGAGAGCTGATCGCAGACGGACACATTGCCTATGATCGTATGATCTCTGTGGAAAAGGACAGCGGTGGCAATGTAACTGCGGTTTGCACCAATGTAGCAGAGGTCAATCGGCTGAAGACCTCCGTTCTGGAACGGGTGGATCGGATGCTACAGACCCTTTCTACAGAAGAATTAAGCGTTCCTGTAGGGAGCGTTGTTTTACCGGAACTGTTTTCGGGTGAAGGACCCTTTGTGCCTGTACGCGTGCTGGCGGTTCGGAGCTCCGATGCGGTATTCCGCAACAGCTTTACAAGTGCGGGGATCAATCAGACCCTGCATCAAATTACCATTGATATCCATGTGAAGGTGACTATCCTTACATGGTCGGGAACCCTTGAGATCCCGGTGGATTCCGCGGTTTTGGTAGCGGAAACGGTGATCGTGGGGACGGTTCCCACAACTTACTTTGGAACGGAGGCAGAATAATGGATCCGAAGGTAGAAATACAAGAATTAACGGAAAAATTGAATCATGCCAATTACGAATATTATGTTTTGGATAACCCCACAATGGCGGATTTTGAATACGACCTTCTCTTACGGCGGTTAGAGGAATTGGAAGCCCAATACCCGGAACTGGCTTCCCCCCTCTCTCCCGCAAAACGGGTAGGTGGGCAGGCTGTCGATGCCTTTGCCAAGGTGGAGCATTCGGTGCCTCTGGAGAGCTTGCAGGATGTGTTTTCTATGGAGGAGGTAGGGGAGTTCCATGACAGAATGACCCAGACTTTCCCGGAGGCTGTTTATTCCGTGGAGCCCAAAGTAGACGGTTTGTCGGTGGCTCTGGAATATGTAGACGGCATTTTTGTCCGCGGTGCGACCCGTGGTGACGGACGGATCGGTGAGGATGTTACGGAAAATGTCAAGACGATCCGCTCTGTTCCCATGGAGATCCCCAATGCCCCTAAACGACTTGTGGTTCGAGGTGAGGTCTTTATGGCACGGAGTGTGTTCGAAGCCCTCAACGAGAAGCGGGAACAGGAGGGAAAGCCACTTTTCGCCAATCCCCGAAATGCCGCCGCAGGCTCTCTGCGGCAGCTGGATCCCGCTATTGCCGCAGAACGAAAGCTGGATATTATGATCTTCAATCTTCAGCTTGCAGAAGGGATGGAATTCAGCACCCATGGGGAGACTTTGGATTTTCTGAAGGCTTGCCGTTTCAAGACCATTGATTATAAACTCTGCAATTCCCTTGAGGAAGTACAGAACACCATTGCTTCCATTGGAGAGAATCGGTACGAATATGCCTTCGACATTGACGGAGCGGTGGTCAAGATCAACGATCTGGCACAGCGGAAGGTCTACGGCTCTACTGCCAAGTGTCCCCGTTGGGCCTGTGCCTTTAAATATCCTCCCGAGGTAAAGGAAACGCTTCTCCGTGAGATCGTGGTACAGGTAGGCCGTACAGGGGTTCTGACCCCCAAGGCTGTGGTTGCCCCTGTCCGTTTGGCAGGAACCACCGTAACCAATGCAACCCTGCACAATCAGGACTTTATTACGGATAAGGATATTCGCATCGGGGATACGGTGCGGATCCGCAAGGCAGGGGAGATCATTCCCGAGGTTCTGGAAGTGGTGAGGGAAAAACGCCCCGAAGGTACGGTTCCTTATGTTCTGCCGGAGGCTTGTCCCGTATGCGGTGCGCCTACACAGAGAGACGAGGACGGTGCCGCCCTCCGCTGTACCGGTGCCCAGTGTCCCGCTCAGCTGAGCCGAAACATTGCCCACTTTGTTTCCCGTGGGGCTATGGATATTGAAGGCTTGGGAGGCTCTATTGTGGATCAGCTTATTGCCGCGGGAAAGATCCAAACTCCCGCAGATATCTATTACCTCACTGTAGAGGATCTGAAAACTCTGTGGAAAAGCGGTTCCAAGCAGGCACAAAAGCTTCACAAGGCCATTGAGGACAGCAAGAGCCGAGAGCTGAACCGCTTGATCTACGGCTTAGGGATCCGTCAGGTAGGAGAAAAGGCGGCAAAGCTTCTTGCCAAGAGTTTCCCCTCCATGGATGCACTGATGAATGCAAGTGTGGAAGAACTGACTGCCCTCCGTGACTTCGGTGAGATCACCGCTCGCTGCGTGGCGGATTGGTTCGCGGATCCCAAGTGTCGTGCTGTGATCGAAAGGCTCCGTGAAGCAGGGCTGAATTTTGAGGGTAGCAAGGAAAGCGGAGATCAGCGGTTTGCCGGTCTGACCTTTGTGCTTACGGGAGCTCTGTCCCTCTTTACTCGCGATGAGGCTACGGAAAAGATCGAAGCCTGTGGCGGTAAGGCCTCCGGCTCCGTTTCCAAAAAGACCAGCTATGTAGTTGCAGGTGAGAACGCAGGCTCCAAGCTGAAAAAGGCAAATGAGCTGGGGATCCCTGTTTTGACTGAAGAAGAATTCCTAAACATGCTCAGTTAAGAAAGGAAATATACCAATGAGAAAGTTATTAGCGATTTTGACTTGTCGGATCCTGACGGTCATCGGCAAGCTGGTAGGCAAGGGAACCAGCCTTCCCGGTAAGTATGCACTGAAGGTTTGCCCCGACATTCTCCGTCGGATCAAAAAGCCCTCTGTGATCGTAGCGGTTACCGGCAGTAACGGCAAGACCTCTACCATGGAAATGATCGCCGCAGTTTTGCAGGCTAACGGAAAGACCGTTGCCTACAATGTAGAGGGATCCAATCAGATCGAGGGTGTTACCACCATGATCCTGAATTCCTGCACCTGGGGCGGCAAGATGAAGCAGGATGTGCTTCTCATCGAATCCGATGAGCGGTATACCAAGTTCACCTTTAAGTGGTTCCATCCCACCCATTATGTCATTACCAATCTGTACAGAGATCAGCTGACCCGTAATGGTCACCCCGATTGGGTCTTTGATGCCATTAAAGAGAGCGTATTCTCCGATACCAAGCTGATCCTCAATGCCGATGATCCTACGGTTTCCCTCTTCGGTCAGGGCAGAGAAGATGTGGTTTGGTTCGGTTTGGATCACAATGCCTACGACAGCAAGGAATTCCGCGGTTCCTACAACGACGGTGCTTTCTGCCCCGTATGCGGAAAGCCTATGGAGTATGCGTACTATCACTTTAACCATGTTGGCAAGTATGCTTGCACCGCCTGTGACTTTAAGCGTCGGGATACTGCCTATGCCGTAACAGATCTGGATTTGGAACAGGGCAAGATCACGATTAACGGTAAGGACGAGATCCCCTTGGCCTTTAAGAGCATCTATAATATCTATAACATTCTGGCTACCTATGCTATCTGCGATCAGATCGGCATTCCCGGAGAGAAGGCCGCCAAGGTCACCGGGAACTATATCCTGAAAAACGGCAGATATATTGAATTCACCCTCGGCAGACATGAGGGTACCTTCCTGATCTCCAAGCATGAAAATTCCGTATCCTATGATATGTCCTTCCGTTATGCCGCAATGGAAAAGACGCCCTGCAGTGTGGTAGTCATCGTTGACGCCGTCAGCCGTAAGTACTTTACCAGTGAGACTTCCTGGCTGTGGGATATCGACTTTGATTGGTTGGAAGCAGACCATATCCAAAATGTCTACCTCTGCGGTAAGTACTGTAACGACTTGGCACTGCGTTTGAGCTTCTCTAAGGTGCCGGAGGGCAAGCTACGGATCTTTGAGGATATTGATGCCGCTTGCAACGAGATCAAGTCCCGTGGCTCCGAGCATCTGTATGCGGTCACTTGCTTCTCCGACCGTATGAAGTTCCTGTCCAATGTAACGGTAAAGTGAGGTGGGTAGTATGAAGATCTTACATTTGTATCATGATATGATGAATCTCTACGGAGAGTATGCGAACCTGCTGATCTTGGAGCGTTGCTTGAGAGATCTGGGACAGGAGGTAGAGATCCATACCCTGTCTATGGGTGAGACCAAGGATATTAGCGGTTACGATATGTACTTTATGGGAGCCGGTACAGAGCGGAAGCAGAAGCTGACATTGGAAGCCATTCGTCCCTATGGGGAGAGCCTGAAAAAAGCCCATGAAGCAGGAAAGGTATTCCTGTTCACCGGCAATTCCTTTGAGCTTATGGGCAAGTCTCTGGTTGATGCAGCGGGCAAGACTTATGAATGTCTGGGGCTGTTCTCCTTTACCGCCCAAGAGGGCAACCGCCGTATCGTAGGAGATGCCATAGGTAGCTGCGAGCTGTTTTCCGAGGCCGTGGTGGGCTTTATGAACAAGTGCACCAAGACCACCGGAGTAGAAAAGCCTCTGGTGAGTCTCAAGATGGGCTTTGGCAATGAAGCCGATCACAGTGGCGAGGGCGTGCTGGATAAGAACTTTTTCGGTACCCATCTGACGGGCCCCATCCTGATGAAGAACCCGGCTATGCTCCGGGAGATTTTGACCCGTCTTACGGGGTACAAGGTGGAAACCCTGTCTGTGCCTTATTTGCAGCAGGCATATGAGACCACATCCAAGGCGCTGCTCAACCGCTTGGAAGGAGCCAAATAAAAGTCATCGAATAAGATCCAACGGAGGACGCATTTCGCGTCCTCCGTTTTTTGTTCTTAAGGAATGAGAACTTCAAATTCTCGTTTATACGCTCCACGGTGGCGACGCACTGTGATTATACTGTTTCTTGATAAAATGGTTAGAAAACCATTTTATCGCAGGATAAATATCCTGCACCGCCTTAGGGGGAAGAAACAGTATTACACGGCATTTCATGGCGGCCATGCCTCCATGCCGCTTATTAGCGGCATAATAAAACGGTCAATCCGTTTTATTAGAAATAAGTATTAGTGGTCCAAATGCTGTTTTTCTGAAAAATAATAAAAATTGTTGGAGAAATCTTGCGTTTTTGCGGAAATGATTGTATAATAAAAATCAAAAATTTTATTTAGGAGGCACACAATGAAACACTCCCACTTCAACCGACTGTTGGCACTGTTTTTAGTTCTGTGCACGATTCTGAGTTTGCTGCCTGCCACAGCAGTATTCCCGGCACAGGCAGAAACAGCCCCCACCCGTGGACTTACAGAAGACAACACCTCTTTGGCCACTACCCTGACCACCACCTATAATAACATTCTCATCCCCATCACCCAGAAGAAAACCAACTTCTCCAGTCTGGGCAAAGGCATCTATTTCTTAGTAGCATGGAATGCCGACGCCACAAGCAATCACTTACGTACCTATAATTTCGCAGATAATAAAAAGGAAACCCTTCGTCTGACTGCAAACACCTTGGCAACTCCCAAAAACCCTGCCGATCCTTACTACAAATTCGCCTCCGTTGCGGTTACTGTGAACTCTTCAAAGCAGATCGATAAGATCAACAATGCCGCTGTCAGAGATTTTACCTACGCTGTAGAAATCGGCCCATATCCCAATGCCGGTAGTATTAAGAGAAATAACACCACACCTGTGGATGATGCTCCGGAATACATCGGCTGGCAGGGGCGTGTCGAGTGGGAGTATAAACGTAGTAATAACTGGTCTAACAACAAAAAATTCTATACCTATTTACAGCTCCCCGGCCGTCCCACCAATTCCTCCCCATGGACCCCCTATTATATTAAGAGTCTGAATCCCTCCCTTTCTGCCAAGCCTTATTTCGCCTTTACAAATAACAGTCCCTCCATGTGGTTAGCCAAAACTGCCTATCCTTTCTTTTTCAAGGCCAATGACAGCAAAACCTATACGACCTTAGTAGAATCTGCCAAGATCTATAAGATGGACCATACAGGCAGCAGTGCTTTGACCTATTGGCTGGGCTGGGATCGAAATACACATTACATGACCGGTGCCACCCTGTCTCAGATCGTTCGAGAAGACAAAAACTACACCCACTCCGCCGATGGTCTGAAAAAGAATCAATTTGAAATGGACTGGCAAGTCTACCGTGTTTCTGATGTTGCCGTAGATCTCTACCGCGCTCTTATGGAAGCCAAGTCCTACGTTACGGGCAAAAATGCCAACAATCAGTACCCTGCCGAGACCTATAACGGGTTCCTGAAATTTATTCAGAAAGCCCTTACTACCTACAACACCAAGCGCACCGTATACAGCGATTCTGCCACCCATGCAGACCGCATCACCTGCGATGCCCTTGCAAAGGACGTCCGTTCCTACATCGAGCTGCTGAAAATCGAAGAAAAGTACGAATACATGGATATCCCTATGGAAGTACTGGACTTCCGTGCAGACGGCTTACTCTTCGAAGGTTGCAACTCCGCCACTGCCTACTCTCTCGCTTACACAAGCCCCGTCATTCCCGGCTATAACCTTTCTCTTCCCGGTACCGTAGGAGACTGCGAAGAGGTTGAGGGCAGACACTATGTGGAAGGGCTGGTTCAGCCGGAACTGGTCAACGGAAAAATCGCCTATACAGAAGAAACCGTTACCTATATCGCCTATGCCTACCACTCCCAGCACCATACCTTCGACGACCCGGCGGCAGTCACCACCAACTATAAAAAAGAATTCGGCACCGATGATATGCAGGCCAATTATAACAGCACATTCATGACCTTTGTCGACCCCATTACAGGAAACCGCCCCTCCACAGGCCAAACCGTAGGGGCAAAGGAACTGGGTTCCTACAGCCAAACCCTCACAAAGGTCGCAGAAAATGACGGTTACCTCCCATATAATCAGGTAACGACCTGTTTTGACCTTGCCTACTATACTCTTAACAACATCTGGAGCCAAACCAGACCCGATGATATCGTCCAAACCAAGGATGGCAAAAACCTCCCCTATAACAAGAAGATCGAAGAGCTCCACACCATGCGTCTGCTGAAAGACGGCTATGGCGTCTATCACTTCAAATCCGCTCTGGCAAACGGCAGATGCTTAGACTCCGGTCTGATCTTTAACTACCCTGCCATGAATGCAGCGAATACCGTCCATCCCTACCTGAATAACGCCAACGGCTTGGGCTTCGAAGGTAGCGGTATGTTCCCCATTGCTACCACCGGTGGTGTCCCCGACCCTGCGGCAGTAGCCTACAGCTATGCCAACTATCTGGTCATGTACCATGTGAAGAGCTCCTTTGTTTACTATGAATCCAAAGAACTGAACTTTAAATTCACCGGTGATGATGACGTATACTTCTTCATTAACGGAAAGCTCATTTGCGACATCGGTGGTATGCACTCGGCTACTACCCGTTCTTGCGACCTGAATGCCAAAGTAGCCAATGGCGACATTGATTTAAAAGACGGCGATATCTGTACCTTTGATATGTACTTGGTAGACCGTCACTCTACAGGCATCAACATGAACCTGTCCACCAATATCGACATGATGCCTGTTGGGGCAGTCACGGACAAGGTCCAGTATGAGTACTTAGGCGTCGGGAAAGAAGGGGAAACCATCCCCGATGGCGGTGTCGTTACCGACGGCACCGAGGTTGGCTACGGCTTTAAACTCCTGAACCGTAGCGAGCACGGCGCCACAGACCTGACCTTCCAAGACGATGCCTTAGGCGTTACCCTTACAGGCACCACCGTAGCCTTAGGCGGTTACGCAAATGTGCAGGATCTGCAATTGATTTACAGAACCTACGATCCACAAACCAATAAAGTTTGTACAGATACCCCCTCGGTAGAGAACTACGATACCTTCTCCGAGACTCTGGCAGAGGCAGTGGATGATATGTCCACCATTCTCCCCATGACGGAAGGTGCCTACCTGCTGACAGGCTTGACAGTAGCCCAGATCCAAGCCCTCATGACCATTGGTCTGCCTGCCAACGTACAGCTTTCTGTTATGGGCTTCCACCGAAAGGTTTCCTCTACCGTAGGTGGCTATACCAACGTGGTAAGAACCACCCTCCGCCCCATCGAGTACCGTAACACCGACGGAAGCTATACCTATCTTCCCACCATTTCCGGCTATGCCGTGCGGAATCTCAGTGTCCAATCCCTGAACAATATCACCGCCGAGCCCCTGGAGCTGGTTCTGGACTACGGCAAGCCTGTTCTGATTACAGACGAACTCCTTCTGAAATCCGTTACCTATGATCCTGCAGACGTTTCTCTCAGCTACGCAGGTCTCATGACCCAAGGAAAGCACGGAAAGCCCATCTTCGATCTGCCCAAGGATCTCCGCCTGACCCATGAGGGAGACGAGCCCGTGACCACAGTCAACGGCACCTATGATCGGGCATTTTCCTCTGTCCGCTTTACCCCGGATGGTATGCTGGAAGCTGTCGAACGGATCTACGCTCTCATCTGTGTCCATGATACCTTCTTAGGAGATGTTTGGTACCTCACCGTGGAGATCCAAATCATTCCTGCCACCTTGGTATACTATGAGGCAGAAGACCTTTTGAACGCCGGGGAACTGAGCCTCTCGGAAAAGCGCACCGAAAAAATCGAGCCCTCCCAGCCGGAGGAAACCGACCCCGAAGCTACCGATCCCACGGATCCCGCAGAGCCCACCCCGGAAGAGGCTGATCCCACTGAGTCTACCCCCGAAAACACAGACCCCGCAGAGCCCACGGAGACCACTCCCGAAGAGACCACCCCTTCAGAGGTGATCACCTATAACGAAAGCTTCTACGAGGCCCAAGACACCCTCCCTCGGGACTATTCTATTCTGGCTTATGATCCCACACTGGATCAGAATATTCTGTTCTTCGGTTTCAACAACACCTCTGCAGACAGCAAACGCTATACCGAAAACCCGGTTTACGGCAAAGCCAACTTTGACCTCTTAGAAAACTGGTGGACTCAGTCCTATTCCAACACCCCCACAACGGACAGAAACCCCACTTTGGTAAATGGTGTGCTATCCTTCTCCACCAAGCATGATGCAAATACTTGGGGCTACGCCGCCACAGGCAAAGCCGATCCCAACAACAAATATACGGCAAACAAGGCCCAATTCCCCCTGAACTTTGTTCCCGGTGCCGATGACTGGTGCGAGATCCGTCTCAAGGTTGACAAGACTGCCACAAACGATTTGGGAGATCCCTTTGTCCGTATCGAGTTCTTCCCCGAAAAGGGACTTACGCCGGTACAGACCGCAGGCGTTAGCACCAAATATTTCTCCAAAGACCATATTAACAACGGCTTCTTTACACTAAAATTCCCCCTGTCTACCGTAGAGAATACCTCCGATTACTACGGAACAAGTTACGCAGATCTTAACGTCATTCGCCGTATCAACTTCTTGGTTCGGAATATGGATAAGAGTGAGATCTTCTACACCTACTTCGATTATCTCTATATCGGACCGGAAGAGCATTGTCCCTCCAATTACGGTGGAGAAGCCTTCTACGTAGGCTTTGACAACACTGCTGCCGATCAATACCGCTATAACCATCCCTATTACGGCGGCTCCGTATTGGATTACGATGTCACAGGAACCCGTTTCGACTGGTTCTATGACAGCAACAAAATCACGTGGATCTCTCAGGTAGACAGCCATGCTCTGGCTCTCACCGTAGCCCCCACAGGGAATTCCAACACCGGTTCTCCCTATATCCAGACCGGTAGATCCGAATCCGATCCCCATATTCTCAGTTACCCCGCCCATCGTGCAGATGTGGCACAGCTTCGACTGAAATTGGAGAATCTGGCTACCGTAGCTTCCAACAGCACCGATTCCGAAGACGGCATGGAACTCTTCCCAACCCTCCGTCTGGACTTCTACAGTCCCGAAATCCATAGTGAACAGGGCGAATGTTATATAGAATACCCCCTGACGGAAGAGCAGCTTACCTCCGGTAGCTACTTTACCCTCTCTATGGATATTGGGGATCTGCTTTCTTCCTTTGGGGTCAAAACTCTGACAGGTCTCCGTATTACCCTCTTAAACGTAGCGGGAAAAGACGGTACCTCCGGCACCCTTACCATTGACGAAATCTATGTAGGTCCCCGTTCCTATCAGGATACGGATGCCTATTTGGGTGCCTCTGAGACCCTTATCTTAGATACCCCCACCCAGGATACCTATTCCCCAAAAACCGATAGTCGGGTGGTGTACTTCGGCTTCGAAAATACCCAGCAGGATCAGTACCGTTATACCCATAACCCGGTTTACGGCGGAAAGAACTTCGATGCCATCGGAAATTGGTGGTTACCCAACTACGGTAACACTATGAGCATCGGAAACGGCTGTCTCACCTTCTCTTCTACAAACAAATCGAATCACTGGGGCTATGTAGGAACAGGCTATGGTAGTGACCGCTCTGACTCTTCTAAGGCAGAATTCCCCCTAAAATACTACCCGGATCTGGAAGACTGGTGTGAAGTTCGCCTAAAGGTCACCTATACAGGACTTTATGACACAAAGAATCCCCTAAAATTCCGCATTGAATTCTTCCCCACAGCCGGAAATAACCAAGCTGACGCTCGATCCTCCTGTAATTTCCCCTCTAACTATAAGAGCGGACAGTATGTGACCCTCAGATTCAAGCTGAACACCGGAGAAGCCGGTTCTGCTACGGGACCTTTGTTCAAGGATCTGACCATCGCCCGCCGATTGAATCTTTTGATCATGAACGTCGCGTTAAATACCCAATTTACCGCAACCATCGACTACTTCTACATCGGGCCCAAGGATCGGATGCCCTCTGCCCTTGCCTCGGATCGACTGTTCTTCGATTTTACCAACGAACACCATGACCAGTTTAAGTACAATTCCGAGCTCTACGGCAACTCCAACTTCGATCTTGCAGGCAATACTACCACCAATGCCCCCCTTGTTTCCAACTGGAGATACGGGCGGTTTGTCGGTCAATCCGTCGCTAATGGCATGATGACCTATACCCTGAATGCCGACCCCTACCACTGGTTCGAAACCCAGAGAGGTGGCACAAGCAACAACTGTGTCCTCCACTATAAGCCCACCCAGGCAGAGGTACTGCAGGTTCGTATGCGCTTTAGGAATGTAGAAATGGTCACTCCCGATTCTCCCGCCACCATTACAGCCTCCTTTGCCATTCCCGGAGAAAAAGAAGCCAATTCCAGATCATATTCTACATTCGTCTCTCCCTCTCAGGTGGCAACAAGCGGAAAATGGTTTACCTTCACTATCGATTTAGATGCCAATCTCCGCAATCTGACGGAGATATCTTGTTTCCGTCTGACCTTGGATGGCATTAAGAGCACCGACGGAAAGGGCGCCGTAGACATCGACTACATCTACATAGGCCCCTCTCTGGAAAAGACTTCGGAAGCCTACCGCCCCGATGAGCAGTATACCTACGGCTACGATTCTTCCTATCTTACAGACGGTATGTACTCCGACCACAAGAGCCTCTATGTAGAAGGTCTTGGCGTTCCCACCCTCTCAGGCGGACAGATCCCCGACTACGACAACAGCCCCAATTATACAGAGGTTTCCTTCTCCTTTACGGGAACGGGCTTTGACCTCATCAGCCGCACGGGACAGCAGCAGGCTACCATTCGTCTGTCTGTCTATACCGACGAAACCCGTTCGGAGGCCTCCCGTGTCAAAACCCTGACCGTGAACAATAAGGGAGAGTTGGAACTCTACCAGATCCCCGTAGCTTCTGTGCAGGGTCTGCCCTACGGTACCTATTATGTCAGCCTTTGGGTCAATGATAAGGTAACCTTGGACAGCCTCCCCCAGATCCCCGGACTGAACTTAGGCGGTCTGACCCGCGGTAACGAGTTCTTTATTGACGGTATTCGGGTCTATGATCCCATTTGGGTGGACCGAGATTCCCTTTCTAAGGATCAGACCACAGCTTTGGAAGCCTACCGGACAGACCGAGAAGCCTACCACTATGTGAAAGAGATCCGCAACCTCCTGCTGACCAAGGAAGCCTTTGATACCCTGAACGGAACCATTGCCGGTGCGGTATTCATCGATGTAAACTCTTCTTGGGTAGATCCGGAAACAGGCAACATTCTAAACACCCCCTCCGGAAACTTCGCTACCGCTAATATCACTACCTACAATCAGCAAGGCCCCAAGAACGAAGTCTACCTTGCTCCCTCTCAGGCCATTGCCTTCCGTCTGGTAGTGGATACCGCACAGCCCTTGGACCGTCTGGATATTGCGGCTAAGATCATCCAAGCCTCCGAATCCGGTACCCTTGCAGTAGGCTTTGTGGAGGCCGACGGTACTGTAGTGGGAACAAATTCCTTCCCCATTGCCTCTGCGACCGCACAGTATGCAACCCTGTCTGCAACGGATCTCCCCGATCTGACCGCAGAAGGAATCTATTTGGTTATCTACAGCACCGGTGAGTCTGTGATCTCTATTACGGATATCAAAGCCGCCTATACCCAAAAGCCGGATGTGGCTCCCCCCACAGATTCTCCCACAGATCCGGAGATCAAACCGGAAACAAAGAAATGGTCTGAGGAGGCTCCTCCTGTCCGCTTCTTAGTAGACAGCAGTGCACCCACAGCTGCCGCCACCTTTGTAAAGGCATACCACGAAACGCCCGTAGATCCTCCTACAGAAGAGCCTCCTGTAACGGAGCCTCCTGTAACGGAACCCAATGTTCCCAATATTGTCCAAGGCATTGCGATTGGTCACAGCCTGAATCTGGCGAGCGATATCGCCATCAACTACGCGGTTCTTTCCACCGCCGTAGAAGGCTATGAGGATCTGTCTATGGTCTGTACCATTCCCATCTATGCAGCGGGCAAATTGGAGGGAGAACGGACAGTGGTGCTTTCTCCGGAGAGAAGGGGAGATTACATCTATTTCACCCTTACGGGACTTACGGCTGTTAACATGAACGACACTGTTCATGCAGTGCTGACCATGACCAAGGACGGTGTCCTTTACGAAGGGGAAAAGGATGTGTACAGCATTTGTACCTATGCCATGTCCCAGCTGAATCGGGAGAAGAATCCTGACAATTTCAAGACCCTGTGTGCAAACCTTCTGCGTTACGGTGCAGACGCCCAGATCTTTAAGGGCTACCGCACCGATGCCCTTGCAACAGAGGCTATGACCCGGGTGCATCTGTCTTACCTGACAGATCTTGAAACCGTGACCTTCGACCCCGAAGGAACCACCACGGCTCCCCCGGAAGGCTCCAATGTCACTTGGGCGGGGAAAGCCCTTCTTCTGGATTCCAAGGTCACCATCCGTTATATCCTGGACCTCAGTAAATATAACGGTAACCCTGCAGATCTCCGGATAGAGCTCCGCTATACTGCCATTGACGGCACTGAAAAGACTGCAACCTTAACCGATCCTACCGTCTACCATGAAGAAAAGGGCTATTATGCCTTTGACTTTGACGGTTTACTTGCAGCAGAGCTCCGTCAGGTAGTCAGCGCTACTGTATTCCTGGGTGAGACCCCTGTAACCGGAACCATGGACTATTGCGCATCCTCTTACGGCAACGGAAAAACTCCCACACTCACCCAACTGTGTAAGAGCCTCATGGCCTACAGCGACAGTGCAAAGGCATTCTTCCTGAAATAACCCCAAAAAGATCCCTCACGGAGTCCTCCTCCGTGGGGGATCTTAGGGTGTCAGAATAGTGGCAATGGTCAAGATACAAGTTTTGGCCATTGGGGTTGATTTACAAAGGAACAATATGGCAGTGGATAAGAAAATGCCCTGTTGGGGAAAGAAATTTCCACAACAGGGCATGATTTATACGAATTGCCAATAAAACGGTTTGACCGTTTTATTATGCCGCTTATCAGCGACATGGCGGCAAAGCCGCCAAGAAATGCCGTACAATACTGTGAGACTTTTGGTCTTAACCGAGGAAGTATGACTTTGCTCCATCGGAGTATGCCATAAGGGCTTGGCAAACAGCAAGAAGCTGTCCGTTCTTGCCGTTACCGTAGGTGGAAACGCTGTATTCCTGGGTGGTGGACAACCGGGTGTTTTCGTGGAATACGGCTACGGATACGGTGCTACGAAGCTCTGCGGCAAGGAGTCCGTCAAAGTCGAAGGAATAACGGTTCTTGTCGGCTTGATAGACCTGTGCGCCCTCTACCCATGCGGTAACTTCTTCACCGGCGGTGTTCTTGTAGATCACGCGGAGTCTCAGTGTGGTGGGATCTCCTGCAAAAGCGGTAGCGTCAAAGACAAATCTGAGAGTGACCTTGCTGTCTAAGATCAGAGACTTACCAACCCAAGTGACGGTAGGATCGTCCAGATCCTCCTGTACCGTATTGACAGAATCAAAGGTGATGGAATCCAAATCGGTGAGATATGCCTTCTGTGCATCTGTCAGGTTGGCATCGGGGAGGTTGTCGGTGCAGTAGTTCTTATAGAGCTGGGCTTCCTTGCCGTAGCGGAGGAGGTTTGCACACAGGGCTTTCAGGCTCTCCTTGGCGTTTGCTTTGCCCAACTGAGAATAAGCGTAGGTTGCTATGCTGTAAAGGTCGGGGTTGGAAATATATTCCTGTCCGTCCTTGGTCATGTGGAGGGTTGCGGTGACTTGGAGGTTCATGCTGACAGCATTGAGTCCGTCTAAGGTGAAGTAATAATAGCTTCCGTTGAGAACAGGCTGGATTTCTACGGTACGGGTTCCTGTTTGAACATTGTTCTCGTAAACAGGAATCTCACATTCCAGATAGTAGCTGTCATAGGTTTCCAAGAGAGCAGTTTTGACGGCATAGTTAATAGAAATATCACTTGCCAGATTCAGGGTATGTCCCATGGTAACAGAACTGTCAAGTATGGCTTCGGGAGTCAGAGTTGCACCGCAGATGCAGGTGCCGTTTTCGTAGGAGTGGGAACCTGTGGTGGTCTTATTGCAACGGGAGCAGGTGCCCATATGGTTGTCTCCATTGTTTGCATAGATGTAATCGTGTCCCAGACGAGGCAGGTTTTCCTGTGCCTTTACGATCGTACCGCAATCCACACATTTCAGTCCGTCG
>JAZOXB010000046.1:0-7695 GCA_045659585.1 Faecousia sp.
CTGCCGTTTTTATCGCAAATTTAGTTCAAAACGAAACATTTTCAATCCCTCCGTCACGGCTCCGCCGTGCCACCTCCCTTTACACAAGGGAGGCTTTGGTGCCTACCATGTCGATCAACAGCGCGATAAACGGGAATTTGATATTCTCTGAGGCTGTGAGGTTGGGGGTATGGGGGTGAAATATTCTCTGTTGACAAACGACGCTTTTAGTATATAATTAATGTAGCAGAGATTTTATGGGTTTCTCCCCGCTTTTCTGTGTTGCTCTGCATCCTCTACCGCCCGATCCCCTTTGCAGGGCTCCGGGCTTCCCGTGATTTGCGAAGCACCCTGTTTATAACTAAGGAGGTTTATCTTATGGATGAGATCACTGTTTATAAAAAGATCGTTCGTCGTATGTCGCTCCTGTGGATCATTTCTTACGGCATTGTATCTATCATAGGCTTCCTGTTAGGGGCAACCTACTTTTTCTCCGGGGAGCAGGCCGGATCCCCGAGTCTTTTACTTTTCCTGCAACATTTTTCTCCCATTCTGTTGGCAGTCTTTTTTCTGCCACTGCTCCGCATCATCCACAAATATGCTAAAAAGGCGCAATGGAATACCTTTATCATCCTGTCAAACATCCTTTCTATCTTCATTTTGGTCTGTCTTGGCATGTATATTCTTGTTCAAATCCTTCCCCTCTTGTTTGCTCACTGATCCCCAAAATACACAAAGGAGTTGTCTCAAAACGAGACAACTCCTTTTCTGTTGCATTATTTGGGTTTCCGCTTTTTCAGATACTTCTCCGCCTGTGCCATTTGGAAGGGTGTGGGAAGCTTGGGTTGGGTTTTGGTTTTGGGAACGGGCTTTGCATCCTTTTTGCCCTTAGGGGGAGCTTTCGGTGCCTTGGTCGCCTTTGTAGCTTTGGCGCTCTTAGGGGGAGCAGAAGACTTTATGGGCTTTTCCACAGGTTTTCCTATCACTTCTCCCTTTCGGGGACGGATGAGGCACTTCTTATCATAGCCGATGAGATCCATGCGACCTGCCTTCTCCAGAGCCTCCCGTACCAGATGATAATTCTTGGGATTGCGGAATTGGATCAATGCTCGCTGCATCGCCTTTTCATGGGGATCCGTAGGCACATAGACCTTCTCCATGGTTCTGGGATCCAGCCCTGTGTAGTACATGACCGTAGACAGGGTAGAGGGTGTGGGATAGAAATCCTGCACCTGCTCCGGCATATGACCGATATCCCGAATATACTCTGCCAGCTCAATGGCCGCCTTCAGGTCGGAGCCGGGATGACTGCTCATCAGATAAGGCACAAGGAACTGATTCTTCCCCAACTGCTTGTTGAAGCGTTCGTACTTATGGCAGAAGCTCTGATAGACCTGCTTCTGAGGCTTCCCCATATACTTCAGCACCTGATCGGATACATGTTCCGGTGCAACCTTTAACTGACCGGAAACATGGTGCTCTACCAGTTCCTTAAAGAAGGTAGTGTCCGGATCCGCTACCAAATAATCAAAACGGATACCACTGCGGACAAAGACCTTTTTCACACCGGGGATCTCACGGAGACGGCGGAGTAGGTTTACATAATCTCTGTGATCTACACGCATGTTTTTACAGGGGGTAGGGAAGAGGCACTGCCGTTTCTGACAGACACCTTGGGTCATTTGTTTATCACAGGCAGGGGCACGGAAGTTGGCGGTGGGGCCACCTACATCGTGGATATAGCCCTTGAATTCCGGATTCTTCACCATTTTCTCTGCCTCTGCCACAATGGAATCATGGCTACGACTCTGGATGATCCGCCCCTGATGGAAGGTCAGAGCACAGAAAGAGCAGGCACCGAAGCAACCACGGCAGGACACCAGTGAGAATTGCACCTCTGCAATGGCAGGGATCCCCTTATCATAAGAGGGATGGAAGGTATTCTCATAGGGCAAAGCATAGATCTCGTCCATTTCCTCCGTAGACAGAGGTCTCTGGGGAGGATTCTGCACCACAAATTCCTTGCCGTAAGGCTCGATGAGCCGTTTGGCGGTAAAGGGATCCGTGTTGCAATATTGGGTATAGAAGCTCTTGGCGTAGCTTCTTTTTTGTTTACATAATTCTTCGTAGGAGGGCAGGAGGATGGCTTCCTCCTCATCCAATTCAGTTGTACGGTACACCGTACCCTCAATATGATGGATGTACTGTACCTCCCAGCCGTCCCGAAGGGCGTGGGCGACTTCCACAATGGCTCTCTCACCCATGCCGTAGATCAGCAGGTCTGCTTGAGAGTCCAAGAGGATAGACCTCTTCATTTTCTCGGACCAGTAATCATAGTGGGCAAGACGGCGAAGGCTGGCTTCGATACCGCCGATGATCACAGGGATCTTGGGGTGGGTCTGACGGATCAGGTTGCAGTAGACGATGGTAGCATAGTCCGGTCGCTTGCCGATCTCGCCGCCGTTGGTGTAGGCGTCGGTCTTTCTGCGGTGCTTGGTAACGGAATAGTGATTCACCATGGAGTCCATGTTGCCGCCGCTGACCAAGTGGCCCAGTTTCGGGGTGCCGAAGATATTCACAGACTCCGGATCCTTCCAATCCGGTTGGGGACAGATGGCTACCTTGTAGCCTTCCTTTTCCAGCACACGGCTGATAATGGCAGGGCCGAAGGAGGGATGATCCACATAGGCATCGCCCGTCACATAGACAAAGTCCGGTTGATCCCAGCCCCGCGCCTCCATATCCTCTCTTGTAATCGGTAAAAAGCTCATTTATTTGACCCCCGTTGAGCCGAAGCCCCCTTGATCTCTTTCTGTCTCGGACAGTTCCTCGGCTTCTACAAAATTTGCGGTATAATAGGGTGTGATGATCATCTGTGCGATCCGATCCCCGGGCTCAATGACCTGAGGCTCCTTACTGTGATTCCGCAGGGGAACGAAGAATTCTCCCCGATAGTCACAGTCTACCACACCCACCTTATTGGCGGGGGCAAGTCCCCGCTTAGAGGCCAGACCGCTGCGGGCATAAACCAGCCCTGCATAGCCTACGGGAAGCTCCATTGCAATGCCGATAGAGATCATCTTGGTTTCTCCGGGGAGAATGGTGATGGGCTCCGTGAGACAGGCACACAGATCCGCACCTGCGGAAAACTCTGTGCCATACTTGGGCAATTTGGCATGGTCGTATAATTTCTTTACTTTTACAGTATTCATGGTATCGTCCTCTCTCTATTGTAGGCAACGGTTGACAAAGTCTGCAATTTTCTTTTCATAATTCTCTCGATCTACCAAATAGCTGGCACCGTGACCGGCATTGGGTACAATGATCAGGGTCTTATCCTCACTGCCACAGAGGTCATAAGCTTTTTCCGTCATGTGGCAAGGAACGAATTTATCTTCTGCCCCGTGGGCGAAGATCACAGGTAGCTTCAAATCTTTCACAGCCTCCAAGGTGGAATACTCTCGGAGCCCAAAGCCTGCAAAGATCCGTGCAAAAACTCCCATAACCGGTACGATCACCTTTGCGGGAAGTCCCTGTCCCCTCACCACAGAGGAAATGATCTCCTCAGGAGAAGTAAAACCGCAATCCGCAATGAGTCCGCGGACATTGGCACAGTAAGGTCGACCTGCGGACATCAGCACCGTAGTGGCACCCATGGAGATCCCGGTGATGAGAATGGGAGCCGCCGTTCCGAACCGTTCCCCGTGCCATTTGACCCAGCTGTGAACATCCCGACTTTCTCGAATGCCGAAGGTGATAAAGGACCCTTCACTGCTTCCCTGCGTCCGCTGATGAACCAGCAGAAGATTCAGCCCCTTTTTGTAGTAAGCGGTCATGGCACAGCCAAAGTCAGATTCCGGAGAGCCTCGCCAACCGTGGAACATCAGGATCGTTCCTCTGGCATTGGCTTGGGGATAAAATTCCCCCACCAGCTTTAAGCCGTCAAAGGAGCGGATAGATACGGTTTCGTGGGGTCGAGAGGCCATTTCCTCCAGACCTGCCAAAATTTCTTCTTTACAATCCCGATACACGGGACGCTCCAAGGTTTTGTTCAGGTCTGCGGTCATGCTGTCCATTCTCTTGCAAGCAAGGAGAAAGAAGCCGAAGCAGGTACCCAAAAACAGCACAATCAGTGCCACTATCAGCCATAACCAGAGCATATTACACCTTCTTTTTCCATACTCGATCCCAGAAGGGGAATGTCAGAGGCCACACCAGTGCCGCAAAAAGCACTACGGCACAGTAGCGGACAGCGTGGATCCCCATCCATGTAAAGCTCATTGCGGAAAACAGAGCTTTCAAGCCTTCTTTGACCCCCAGCAAGACCCCCAGACCGAAGGTCACTTTGGAGATCTGTGCCAAAATACAACTCTTTTCGGAAAAACGGATATATTTCTTTTCCACGGGATAGGCGATGGCAAATCCAAGCAATGCACCTAAGAGAGAATAGCTGTTCTTTCTGCCGGACAGAATATTCTCATAGTTCTCATCCATGGGGAAATCCGTCATATTTGCGTAGAGCACAAAGGCAAGAGAGCACAGCACCATAATGCCGATGAGGGCATACATGATGCGAGGATCATCCGGAGCCTTCTGCATCAGGGGATAGAATGCAAAAACCAATATGCCGCCGATCACCAGAGACACACCCACATCCAGAGGGGTATGGACTCCCAAATACAGACGGGAAAAGGACACCAGAAGGATCATGAGAATGGAAAGGGCTCGCAGGAGCTTCCCTCGATTCCATCTGGCAATGGTGCCAAAGTTGCCTACAGCACTCTGGGTATGCCCCGAGGGGAAGGAATAGCCCTCCGCTCCTTCACGGGCGGCCTCTACAATGGAAAGCTTCGGCTCTCGTACCCAGGGACGGGGGACCCGACAGAGGAGTTTTAGGAACTGGTTGATCATGGTACCGAAAAAGCCTACAAAGAGCAAATAATATCCCTCTCGTTTATCCACGCACCAGAACACCGCAAGAGCAATGACCATAAAGAAGATCTCGTCTCCCAAATAGGTAACGGTCTGCATCAGAGCGTCTAAAAAGGGATTCCGTAGCCCTTCTAACCAAAGTAAAAACTCCATTTTCCTCACCTCCCGGGTTTTCTATCTCATAGTATAGCATAAATCCGAGGATTTGAAAAGCAGAACTTGCAAACTCACCCCAAACTATGATATAATATCTGTATAAATCAAGTTTCTATACAGCGAAAGGAGTTTGCTTATGTTTTCTACCGAAGAACGGGTACAATATGCCAAGCCTCAGATCATGGAAGTGATCTGCCAGCTTCGCTTCCCCACCATTCTTTCCATCAATTCCAGAGAGCCTGCGGATTTCCAGGAGCAGATCCGTCAAGACTTCCCCCGCTATTCCCGTACCGAGGAAAAGCCCGTTAAGATCGTAAACGGCAAGCCGGAACCTCAGCCTGCCACACCCAACTACCAGTTTGTCTCCATGGATGGTAAGTGGAAGGTCAACCTCACCAGCAATTTCCTGGCACTTGCCACCCCCGCTTATACCAACTGGGAGACCTTCGCCAACAAGCTGGACAGCGTTTTGGTCCACTTTATCGAAATTTATAAGCCTGCCTTCTTTGAGCGGATCGGTCTGCGGTACATCAACGCTGTTTCCCGTTCTGCTCTGGGCTTGGAAGACACCCCCTTCTCCGAGCTGATCCAACCCGGTTATCTGGGTCTCATGGCAGATGAGGATATTAACGAGCGTGCCTTCGGTCGTATAACTCAGGAAGCCGAAGTCAGCCTCCCCGGCGGTTGCCGTCTGAAGCTCCACTGCGGCCCCGGTATGATCAAGCGGAACAATGTAGAAGATAAAGAGATCCGCTTCATTCTGGACAACGATATCTTTATGTTGGGCAATATCGAGATGAAGCATTCTGCCGGTGCCCTGAACACGGTTCATACCAATGCGGATCGGATCTTCCGCGGGCAGATCACCTCCACCCTCCACAATGCCATGGAACCCCTGTAAAATTTCACATTTCCCTCCCCACTGTATCATGGAAAGGAGATAGATCTATGTATTATTACGGTTTAGACATCAACTACCTGGTACTGGTTCTACCTGCACTTATCTTCTCCCTCTGGGCAAGCAGCCGCGTCAACTCTACCTTCCGCAAATACAGCCAAAACCCAACCCGCAGAGCCATGACCGGTGCACAAGCTGCCTACGAAGTCCTCCGCAGTAACGGTGTTTATAATGTTCGGATCGAACGGATCTCCGGCAATCTGACGGATCACTATGACCCGAAAACCAATGTGATCCGCCTGTCCGACTCCGTCTATGATCAAACCACCCCTGCCGCCATTGGCGTTGCCGCCCATGAAGCAGGTCATGCAGTGCAGTATGCCACAGGTTACGGTCCCATCCATTTCCGTGCCGCCATTGTGAATATTACAAATATCGCATCTAAGTTGGCACTCCCCCTGATCATCATCAGCTTCCTCTTAATGTCCGTGGAATTTCTGTTTCCTTATCGGCAATTGCTGTACTATTTGGCAATGGCAGGTGTCCTTGGCTTCGGCTTCAGCGTCCTGTTTCAGCTGGTGACCCTGCCTACGGAATATAACGCCAGCCGTCGTGCTTTGAAGGCCATCGAAAACAGCTGTCTCCTTACGGAGGAAGAGCAACGGGGAGCCAAAAAAGTCCTCTCTGCCGCCGCACTGACCTATGTAGCCGCCTTGGCAGTGTCTCTGGCACAGTTCCTGCGGCTGTTCCTCATGGTCAATCGCCGGAGAGACTGACCCCCTTGTATATGCAGAGCCGTTCCCTTGTGGGACGGCTCTCAGACTGTCAAAAAACTTGTTTTTGACAGTCTGTCAGCGTTCAAAAGAGCGGCAAGACGAGCAAAACGAGGTCGTCGGCGTACGATGGTACGGTAGAGCTCGTTTTGCGAAGTAAGTCAAAATGCCTTGCAACGCAAGGGTTTACAGGCGATTTCAGGGGCTTTTGTCTTAGGGCAGCTATGATTTTATTTGCAAATCAACCCCAATCGCCAAAACTTGCATTTTGACGATTGCCACTTTTTTGACACGCTGAGAGCCGTTCCCTTGTGGGACGGCTCTTTTTTATCCGTGCAGGTTGCAAAAATACCCCTCATATGGTATGATGGAAACAGAAAGGAGGGGTCCTATGGAACAGTCTACCCCCATTTTAAAGGTAGAGGGTGTATGCAAGCAGTTTAAGCTCTCTCGGAAACAGCAAAAGCTGAACAAAACCAAAGACCTCTATAAGCAAGCCGTAAAGGATGTGTCCTTCTGTGCCTACAAAGGAGAGATCTTCGGTCTCTTAGGGCCTAACGGTGCGGGAAAAACCACCACCATGCGGATCCTTGCCACCCTGATCCGCCCGGATAAGGGCAATGCATGGATCAAAGGTGCAAGTGTCCTGACAGAAGAAAATGCCGCCCGTTCTCAGCTGGGCTTCCTGACAGGTGACCTGAAGCTGGAGCAGTGCTTCACTCCGGACTATCTCTTTGACTTCTTTTCTGATCTTCACGGCGTAGATCCCAAAGTCCAAAAACAGCGAAAGGCAGACCTGTTCTCCCGTTTCGGCATTACAGACTTTGCCCAGACCAAGGTGGCAGAGCTGTCTCAGGGTATGCGACAGAAGGTGTCCCTTGCGGTATCTCTGGTACATGATCCCGAGGTCATTATCTTTGACGAGCCTACCAACGGTCTGGATGTCATTACCGCTAA
>JAZOXB010000047.1:0-17452 GCA_045659585.1 Faecousia sp.
CGCTTCCAAGCTGAACGTTATCAAGGTTATCCGTGCTGCTACCGGCCTGGGTCTGAAGGAAGCTAAGGAAATCGCTGACAACTGCCCCAAGACCCTGAAGGAAGCTATCTCCAAGGAAGACGCAGAGAAGCTCGCAAACGAACTGAAGGAAGCTGGCGCAACTGCAGAGATCAAGTAATTGATTCTTTCTTAACAACTTCTGAGAGCAATCGAGAAATCGGTTGCTCTCGTTTTATTATTTCCGCATTGTTTATAGAATGTTTACAGGTGAGCCTTGACAGGATGGGGGAGGTTTTCTATAATATACAGGTATGAATTGACCATTACCTTGAAAGGGATATGATACTATGGAAAAGGATAAAAAAATGAATGCCTTCCGGAATTTGCGGGAGCATTTAAAAGGTATGACCTTTGAACAGAAGATCGATCATATTTTTTCCTATTATTGGGGAACCATTCTTTTGATCATTTTGGTTCCGGCTGCTTTGGTGATCCTATTCGGCAACCTATTAAAGCCTCAGCCTGATCTGATTTTCAGCGGTGATTGCACCAATGTGATCTTGGAAGAAGCAGGACAGTCTTATGTGATCAATGATTGGAATCTATTGCTGGATATGGAGCCCGGTGAGCTTCTTTTAAATCTGAGCCATACTGAAACCGCCGGATTGGAAGCCAAGGATGTAGACGGAGGATTTCAGGTATTGACATCTATTGCCGCAGATGGATTGGATTATATTTTCTGCGATTCTGCAGCTATGGACTTTTACGCTGTGCAGAGAGCATTCCTGCCTGTGGATCAGGTGTTGGATGCAGAGACTCTGTCTCAGTGGTCCGATCGGATCTATACCTACACCGATGATGAGGATCATACTACCTACAGTGCCGCAGTGAATGTATCGGATATGGCCTTTGTACGGGATTGCATTTCTGCAGAGGGGCCTGTCTATCTGATCTTTGCAAGCAAGAACGAGGCAGACACAGAGCTTCTGCGGTTGTTCTGGTCTCATCTGGAGGCTTGGTCAGGGGAGTAAATTCCCCTGATCCATGGTTAACATCGAGACCTTGAAAAAATCCCAAAAATTTTTTAAAAAATATAAAAAAGTACTTGACATTTCGAGGGTCTTGTGTTAATATATCAGAGCTGAGTCGCGAGGCTCACAAATCCGGGTGTGGCGAAGTTTGGTATCGCGCTTGAATGGGGTTCAAGAGGCCGCTAGTTCGAATCTAGTCACTCGGACCAATAAAGTCCGCTATTTTGGTAAAAACTACCGAAATGGCGGACTTTTTGTATACTATACGACTTCCAGGAAATGGAAAATATACCCCCTGAGCGGAATATGAGCGGAATGAGTGCTCCATTTTATTGACCTTATAATCCAAATTTCCACCCCCGGAAATTTGGTATAAGGTCAATTTTTATGTATAGATGCAAAAATCGGCATTTGCATTGCATTATTTATTTCTGTTTACAACCTTTAAATAATTGTCTGATATAGACTACGATACTCCTCCGATATGATTAGCAGTTCAAGCAACCGATTCAGGTTTGCTTTTTGATTTTGAACCGCATTTTTTGTTTCTGGACCTTTTCTTACATAATACTATAGAGAGCAAAAATTTGTAAAAATTTTTTGCCGAAATCATGTCTTTGTTTGCCGGAAAAGTAAGGGAGGTAGTAGTTATGAAAATTTCAGACTTGAAATATTGCAAGCAGGATCTTTTAGACGCTATCGATTTATTTCTGAAAGGGAATCTAGATCCCTCAAATATTATTCAGTTGTTCTCCGAGGCGTATTTAATACATATGATGACCGTTGAGAATGAAGCTGAGGATGAAGAATCCTCTGATTTGTTTCCTAAGTTCAATATCCTTCATCGCTCAGGGGAATTTAGTCAGGATGAGAAGAAGGCTCTTACGATTATCCGGGAGGCTTCTGTGGTGGAGCTACTCAAGAATATTGGCATAGCGTATTCTGAGAACACCGGGTCTGTTTTTTCCCATTTGCAGGAGTCCGGTGTTGATGCCGTATTGTCCTTCATGCACCTACAATATTTTTATCGGACAATTCGCTGGCCAATCAAATTCGTTTGTACTACTTCTCAACTCTATTTGAATTACAAGGAATTTTTCGCCAAGTTCGATTTATCTAGGTTGCTAACTGAGGATCAATTTCTGCTGGTTTTTAAGACTGCCTCCAGGTGTCACCCCATTGACGCAAAGCTCCGTATCTCTGCAAGAGCATCGAAAGTTTGGAAGATGCTAGAACAGGCGGATGTAGACAGAGAAGAAGGAATTGGGCTTTATATCATCTGCAAGCAATATCTTTCCGGAAAAGATCAGAAGGTTAAAAGTGCGACCGAGTATATTGATAAATGTACGAAGTATGAGGTTCGGGGCATTCACCAGTTATATAAACTCAAGCGTGAAGAAGCAAATGCAATTTGCTTTGAACTTGCGGCTTTAAAACCTGTTGAGTTTTTCAACATGGCTGTTTTGAACGATGGCAATGATCGACTAAAAGTCGAACTGAATTTTGTACTACACTACATTCGAGCTTACCGTGGTCAAAAAGTTTGCATTATAAATCCCTCGCCAGATCTTATGATGAAACTCTGCTCTGAAAAAGATTCGAACTATGTATTTTCTTTTTCGAATCCGCATCATGCTGAGATTCTCAGGTTGGATAAAAAGCTCCACCCTTATATCTATGATTTGGCGGATATGCCTTATGTTGACGTGGCATTTTACTTTCCACTATTTGTCAGCAAAAAATCTTATAAGCATAAGCTCGATGCCATTACTCATGAGTTATTCAACGACTTTCACACATTTTTGTGCCATCATAAAACTCCCGATAGGGTATATGCACTTTTGGCTGATGGCACCCTGTCGGTTTTGCTTGCTGGGGATGACAAAGGATTATTTTTATTTGGTGTTGATACAATCCATATTCTACCCACAAAGTTTGATAATTCGCTACCGAGTAAAAATTGCTTCGTTCGGCTTTCGAGAGGAGAACAGTCTCATAAGGTCACGCTGAAGCGATATGGTTCAATCGTTTTAGACAATAGAAAAATGATCGTATCTACAGACGATCACTTTAGAAGAACCGCGTTTCAAGAATTAAGGAATAGCCAAGACATTAGAAGACGCGAATGGAAGCGTACTGATTTTGAGAAAGGAGGGCAATGCCGTTCGATCCCGAATGAGTACAGGTATTGTAAGGAATTATCGATCTTCTATACTATTGAACGAGATGGACGTATCAAAGCGTATTTGTGTGATCTTCCCGACGACCGGCAAAAGAAAAATGTACTTTCCAGAGGACGGCGAATCAAGGAAACTATTACGACAGCGAGAAATGTTCTACCAGAGGATATCCCTTTCTGGCTGGAATCTAAGTTTATGAACAAGGAGTCTGTGATTAGCGCAGTGGAGAAAATGTATCCAAGCAATCATCGACAAACGCTCTCGCTTAAATTATATTTTTATCTGTATAAAAAAGATGTTTTACAGAATATACCTGAGGGAAAGTACGATCTCGTAAACAGTGCACTAGCGGGCACTCTAGGTACACTTACCTTGGAGGAAATTACGAAACAGAATATGGATTTGTTTTTGGAAGATGTTCCTGTCGCAGAACGAGAAGCTGTAACTGTAACCCTTGATGCGCTGTTTACGACTGCTGCCTATTATCGCCATATTCCTCAAAACATCCTTGAAGCGGCCGGTTTTCGATTTAAACAACGTGAGCGAAACAGACTAAGGGAGATTGGCAGTTTAAGAAAGAAGGCTTTTACGGAAGCGGAAGAAAAGGCAATCGTCAAGATTTTATTTGGTATGGTCGAGGAGAATCCCATAGCGATTGCAGTTTTGCTTCGGCTATTTACCGGTATTAGCAGTCGAGTTGTTCTTGCACTGAAATGGGAAGATATTTCAGTGGCCAATGCCTGGGGATTCGGAGTGTTGAGGATTTCCAGAGAACTTTCGACAGACGGCACAAAGGTGGTGGATCTACAGCGAAGGGTGCAGTACCGTAAAATCCCAATTCATCCATGTATCTATGAAATTTTGCAATCCTATAAGACCGCTATACAGAGCACACTTCCGGCTGATAAGAAATTGCCTTCGTACGTATTTGCGAGTGCTGATGATATTTTCCCTAAGGTGGCCCATATTACGTCTTTAACCAAAAAAGTTGTAAAAATGGCTAACATTCGTGAAGAAACGATTTTGCTTCCCGGAACAGAAAGTGAGGGCATTGAGAAAAGCCTTTCGCTCCATCCCGGAGATATTTTTGCATCAAACTTTGATGTGCGGCTGATCGAAGGAAATTATACGGACGGCGAAGCTTGCTATTTGCGTGGTACAACTCCTTCTGAAACCATCTATGCAAATTATATTCAGATGGGGACTATGGCGAACCTGAATATCTTGTACGACAAGCTTAGACCTTGGTTTAGCAGATATTTTATGGATGAAACAAAACCAGGCATCATCACGAGACATGAGCGTACGTTTACCGGTGCCGGTATTGTGCGGATTAAAAACTGCGGACGAAAAAAGCTGAGTATTTGTTGCAACGGAAATGCTAAAATTTATGTAGATCCAAGGAAGAAAGAAGGTGAAGTGCTATGATGCAGTGGCTGAAGATCAATGAGAGCGTGAATTCTTTCGTTGATGGGGAGATTACCTTTGTGGGTACACTGATTAACCACCTTGAAGAGATTTCACGTGGGTGGAATCAAGAAAGCACAAAGAAGATATATGCCAACGATTATTTAAAAATTATTTTACCGGAAATCCCAAACATCGGATTGTCCTCCCTTGGGCGAGTGGACTTTGAGCAAGCCTTGGAAAGGATTAAAAATAAAGGTAGAAACAAGCCCATGTCAGAGGAGCGAATGAGGCACTTCTTTATCTTGATAGAACGAGTTTTAGATGCTGCGGAGAGACATTATGGATACCCTAATGTGCTAAATTTATCTGCTGGCAACATTGCACCTTCTGCGACAACAGCACTTTCTAACAGAAGAGGGCTCAGAGTTCCTCATATACTATCTGAGCAGGAGAAAATCAAAGCATCTAATTTTCTCTTTTCTGATGTGGGTATTCGGGGAGAGTTTGTTGCTTTAGCAATCATGTTTGTTTGTGGGACGAGACCTGCAGAGGCTTGCGGACTTAATTTTGGAGATATGGTTTTGCTTTCGGAACAGGATGAAGCATATGTCCTAATCATTTCTAAAACTTCTGCCTCGACTTTAGACTCTTTACAGATTAGCGGCAAAACCCGTAATGCTCCTCGCAAGATTCCGGTTACAAGTCTTCTGGCAGACTTTCTTTTGAAACGTAAGGCTTGGGTAGCCGAACAACTTCCTGCAGGGATAGACATTGATACTGTTCCTATGGTTTGTGTCAGAAATGAGTTTACTAAGCGAGCTAACACAGATGCAATAGACCGTGTTGGTGATGAATTCTTTAATGCTATTGGTATGGAAACCAATAAACTCATTATGATCCGACATGAACTGATGAAGAATCCTCAAGAGGAAGAAGATCTGCGAGCAGCAACGCCTTACGTTCTGAGAAGGGATTTTGCGACAGACATGAAAGCTTTGGGAATGAACGATGCTATGCTCAAATACATTATGGGGCATGACTTGTCAGGTGAGAATGAAACAAAGACATATCTCCAGAATGATGATATGCTTCTGAGTCTGAGAGACATTATGCTTCGAAGACAAATTTCCTATTCTGAATCCCAAATGGATGCGGTATCACAGTCGCTTTGCATCAATGACTTGGCAATAGAGACGGAATTTTATGAAAGTATTACTATTGAGATTGACGAATCTGTAGATGAAATTATTGCTGTTATAGAACCTTCTGTTTTTGGTATGGGATTCCGCATAGACAGCGACACGATCGATCTGATCAATGATGTTGAAATTGATACATTGTCAGGAAAAGTAGCTAGAGAATTAACGCCGGCTAGTACAGGATATCGGAAGAATTTTTTCAGAAAAGCGAGAGCGTTGATGCGCGAATATGATGAGTCTTCCGATGACAATGACTTAGAAGAACTATAGATCCGAAAAGATCCCCGTAGGGTAGTCCTACGGGGATCCGCATTAATACAGCATTATTTAAATTTGGAACGATCTCTTTCCATCGTTTCGGCTATAGCCCGCTTAATGAACCCTGTTGCGCTTTCTCTGGTTTGTGAAGCATGATCTTGGATTTCTTGACGATATTCTTCGGTGATACGAATTTTCATCTCTGCAAATTTAGCGAGATATTTTCGACTGGCGGCTCTCCGAGCCTCAGTCTGCTTACTATTTGTTTGCTCTCCCATAGCTAAATTCTCCATTTTTATAAATTTTTTATATTTTATAGAAAAATGCTTGACATGTGGGCACACATATGATATTATATGGGTACAGATAAAAAGTAGCAGCACACAAGAGTCGCGACCTCTTGTGCGCCTACACAGGTGTTATGGGCACCATGCATAGTAGCTTTCGCTACGCTACGGTATAAGTATACTCTATTCGGATGAAAAAAGCAATATCCGAATTTGAAATTCTTGTTTACTGTTAGCCCTTTGAAAGTATTCGTGCAGGAGCCACCTGTACGAATACTTTTTTCTGAATAAACGAAAGGGTTGATAGTAAATGAACCAAAACACAGCAAATGAATTAACCAATTATGGACAGCACACATTGCCTGAGTTTCTGACAGTCAAAGACATACAGAAATATTTGAACGTTAGTGCCAGCAAAGCCTACCAGCTGTCCCACCGGAAGGACTTTCCGGTATGCCGCATAGGAGGAAGCATTCGAATTCCTCGCAACGCATTTTACCGCTGGGTAGAAGAAAAGTCCACCATTCCCGAGCATCTTCTGCTCGCACCCTTATCTTAGGAGGGAGCGCTATGGCAAATAAAAGAGGATCCGGTGAAGGAAGCGTTCGCAAGTTGAGTAGCGGTCGTTGGCGTGGCGAGCTGATGGATGGGTATACCGCCGAGGGTAAGAAGAACATGGTTTACTTTTCGGGAGACAAGAAAAGTGATGTTTTGGAGCAGATCCGAAATTACCTGCAATTGCGGGATGCCAATGTAAAGCTAAATCAAAGTCTTAAGCTCTCTGCGTGGGCCGATAAGTGGTACGCCGATTATAAGACCCAGGTTCAGCCTTCTACGTATAGTGGGTATAAATACACGCTAAAGCTGATCAAAGAGAACCTTGGGGAACACAAAGTAAAAGATTTGCTTCCGCTTCACGTCAATGGGTTTATGGACGCACTTTCGAATAGAAATTATTCTCAATCTCAGATTCGCAAGTGTAGGGCTATGCTGATTCAAATTTTAGATGCGGCCGAAAGCAACAACCTAGTATCCAGAAATTCGGCCAGATTAGCAAAAAAACTGCGGACACCTGATGAAGAGTGGGAAGAATCCTCAAAAGATGCTTTCTCTGACGAGGAAGTGCAACTCCTTGAAGAAGGATTGCCGAATGATCTCTTGGGAAACAGTATCCGATTGATGCTTAACACAGGCATTCGTGTTCAGGAACTTTTAGCGTTAACACCTAGGAGCATTAGCGAGGATGGTTCCAGTATTCGCATCGATCGTGCAGTTAAAACGGTAAATGGAGTTTCTATGTTAGGACAGCCTAAGAGCAAACGTAGCAAACGTATTGTTCCCGTCCCGGATAGTCATAGAGAGTGTGCTCGTTATATTCGAGAGAATGGTGGAAAACAGCTGATTTGGACAGAAACGCTTCATCAAAAGATTTACAGCGTAGGAAGCTTTCGGCGTCGTTACTACACAGCTATTGGTAAGATTCCCGGTGTGAGGAAGCTGTCTCCTCATTGTTGTCGCCATACCTATGTTACGAGACTTGAGGCACGCAATGTCCCTATGGAGATGATTGCTCGATTGGCAGGGCATTCTGAGATCAAAACAACAGATCGTTATTTGCATACGGCAATGGAAACCTTAGCCAATGCGGTTTCTGTACTGAATAATAAGAAAGACGAGGTAAAATAAAATGGAACATACTTTTATCAATGAAATCAAAGTGAATGATCATATTAGAGGCTATTACGTACTGCAGGATGCACGGGCTAAGACGACCAAGAACGGAAAGGAATATATGAGCTTCAATCTAAGAGATGCCATTGGGAATGTGGATGGCTATCTTTGGGATATGACAGGCTTGCTTGGTCCTGTAGAAACCGGTGATGTTGCATATGTAGAAGGTACTGTCACAGAATATAATGGGAACCTGCAGCTAACTATGGATCGTGCTCGCAAGGCTTATCCTTATGAGGAGGGAATGGCCTATTCCCTGGAACAGCTGATTCCTGTAGCACCTATTGATGTAGACGCTACGCTTGATTGGATCGGATCTGTAATTGATACCATGGAAGATGAGGACTACCGTGAAATGTGTGTACAGATGGTTTATCAGAATGAGAAGATCTTCAAAGAAATTCCTGCTGCAAAGTCTGTTCACCACAGCTTCCGTTCCGGCTTGCTCATGCACACAGCCAATATGTTAAAGACGGCCCTGCACTTGGTAGATATCTACGGTGATACGATCAATCGGGACCTGTTCCTCGCCGGAACGATCCTCCACGATCTGGGAAAAATCAAAGAATTTAAGTTGACACCGTACGGGCTTGTAGAAAATTATACAACAGAAGGCTCTCTCCTGGGACATCTGCAAATCTGCGCACAGGAGATCGCAGAAATGGCTTACTATTTGGGAATCCCTAATGAAAAGGTCATGCTCCTTCAGCATTTGATCCTTTCTCATCATGGCAAGCCCGAATTCGGTGCTGCCGTGGAGCCCCAGTGCATTGAAGGAGAACTCCTTGCCTGTATCGATATGATTGATAGCCGTGCAGAAATCTATACTGAAAACCTTGCCAATCTTAAGGCAGGCGAATTTAGCCCTAAGATTTATGCCCTTGGCAAGCGTATCTATAACCACTAATCCCAACCCCATCTCAACTTAACCCCTACATAACAACTGCGCTCATGGCCGCACAAGCCATGAGCGTAGCCTCTGGTTTGATTAATTTAATGCACCAATAATAATTCCACTATCGGAAAAGTAATGGAATCACTTTTCTTTTTGAGCCGGGCAGTGTATAATATAGAAAACGACAAAAGGAGTAATTCTATGGAATCCTTCAGCAAGAAAGAATACCTGGATTTAAAACTACCGCAAGAGAGTGATTCTGCAAGCGATCAGCAGAGGCTACTTTCGGCACTGCGGGAGTTAGGATATGAACAAGTGACCTTTCCGCTCCCTGTTCTGCGGAAGCTGTATCCTTTGTGCCGGGAAGCTGATTTCAAAATAACGGTATCTCTCGCATATAGAGAAACCCACTGGGTTTTGACAGACGTTGAAGCCGGAGATCAACGGCACAATCATTACGCTTTAGCTGTGGATTATGGTTCTACCACAATCATTATGCAGCTGGTGGATATGAATTCCGGCACTGTGATAGGGGAAGAAAAGGCGATAAATGAACAGGTTGCCTATGGGACGGATATTCTTACCCGAATTACCTATGGCTTAGAGTCGGAAGAGAATATGAAGAATCTGATGAAAGCAACGCAGAAAACCTTTCAAATTCTTTTGGAAGAGCTGACTGCATCCACCGGTATTCAAGCGAGTGACTGTCCTGCTATGGTGCTGTCGGGAAATACCACCATGATCCACTTCCTTCTGGGACTGAATGCATGGACTGTGTTTGCTTCTCCTTATGCCCCTGTAGCTTCTGATCCCGGTTTTTTCATGGGAGATGAGCTTGGGATTGGATTTCGAGGTCTTGTGTATATCATCCCTGCGGCTTCTAACTATATTGGAGGAGATATTGTCAGTGGTCTGCTGTCTATAGGGATTCACAAGGAAGAGGGAATAGGATTGTTCTTTGATGTGGGCACCAACGGGGAATTAGTTCTGGGGAACAGTGAATGGATCATAGCCGGTGCCGGTGCAGCGGGACCTGCGTTAGAGGGATATATCAGCAAATTCGGTATGCGCGCCGGGGATGGTGCCATTGACCATGTTTGGATCCGTGACGGCAAGCTCCAATATACGACCATTGGAGGCCATGCACCGAAAGGAATTTGTGGTAGCGGGATCATTGACCTGTTAGCACAAATGCGACTCCATGGCTGGATCGATATTGCAGGAAAACTCATTCCGGAGGCAACAGCGGATATTGTTTATTTGGAAGAAGAATCACAATATGGGGTTATTTATGCTCGTGGAGAAGAGTCAGCTATCGGCAGTGCGTTATATTTTGCACAAGGGGACATTGATCAATATTTAGATACAAAGGCAGCGGCTTATACCATGGTGGAATGTGTGCTGGAAACTGCAGGAATTACAGCAGAGGACCTGAGCCGATGCTATCTCTCGGGAGCATTTCCTGCGCATTCTGATTTGGAATCTGCCATTACCATCGGAATGTTTTTAGATATTCCGCGAGAGCGCTATGATGTAATTGCAAACACTTCTCTGGATGGAGCGAGAACGCTACTCTTGAATAGGATTGGCTTACAGGAAATCCATGAGCTTCTGGAAAAAATGTATTGTGTCCAGTTCGCTTCGGTGCCGGATTTTCTCATTCGTATGCAGGCGGCAAAATTTATTCCCCATACGGATATGAAACGCTATCCCTCGGTTGCAGCAGCGCTCTACTATTGGACGGAAGGTATTGTCCGAAAAGAGTATACGGATATTTCTTAGGTCCCAACGACATATAGAGGAATGAAAAATAAGATGCTGCCTACATCTGTTCAAAACAGAATGGAAATGGTGGTGCCTTTTCCTATATCGCTCTCCAGGGTGATTTTTCCGCCGTGGTATTGTACCGCATGCTTTACGATAGAGAGACCAAGACCGGTACCGCCGGTTTCTTTGGAGTGGCTCTTGTCTACACGGTAGAAGCGTTCAAAAATGCGGGAATGATGGGCAGGAGCGATGCCGATTCCGGTATCTGCTACGGAAACCACGGCTCGACCGGATTCCTTGTGAATGCGGATCGTGACGGAGCCACCCTCAACATTATATCGGATCCCATTGTCGCACAGATTGTAGATAATCTCATAAATATAGCGGCGTACACCGCAGATGGAGCAGGCTTCTCCTTCTACGGAAAGGGTCACACCACGTTTTGCGGCGGCAGTCGTCAGCACCTCTACCACTTCGTGAGCCACTTCCATGAGCTCTACGGTTTCGGCAGGGGGCTCATGGTTTTCATCCAACTGAGAAAGACGGATGATATCATTGATCAGAGACACAAGTCTTGAGGCTTCCTTGCGAATGTTTTCTATGAACCGATCTGTGTCCTGTGGTTTTACAAGACCGTTCTGCAGAAGCTCTGCACTGCCGATAATGGATTGCAGAGGGGTTTTCAGCTCATGAGTCACATTTGCGGTAAATTCCTGACGATTCCGTTCTGCAAAGGCACGCTCGGAAATGTCGAATACCAAGATTACTACACCAAGAACCTTTCCATTAGATGAAATGGAATTTACAGTAAACTGATATTCACAGCCACTGATCTGCTCGGTATATTCCTTGTGCTTTCCTTCTAAGGCATCGCGAATTGCATGGCTCATTTTGCTGGAGCGATCTACAAGCAAAAAATCTCTTCCGACGATTTCGGTCTTAACAGAAAAGATTTTCCGAGCAGAAGCATTCATGCTCAGCACTATGCCATGTTCATCCAAGAGAACAAGACCTTCACTCATAGAAGAAATGATCTGCTCAAACTCGTCGGATTTACGGCGAAGGGTTTCCATTTGGGTTTTGATTTGTTTGTGTTGCTTATGGATTTTGGTGAGGATGGGTGTCAGCTCTTCATAGGTGTTATTGTCCGCAGGATGATCCAAATCCAGATGCATCAAGGGTTCTGTTACCTTCTTTGCCATGCCATGAGAAAGGGAAAGGGCAACCAAAGCAGCAATTACCAAGATGGCAAGGATAGCAGGAAGCATACCTAAGATTAGGGCGCTTACAGTCATCTGGCTTACAGAGATACGAAGAACATCTCCGCTATCTAACAGCACTGCTTCGTAGAAGGTTTTCTGTGTAAGGGTGGAAGAATTTCTTGCACTACTGCCTGTACCCTCTTGGAAGGCTTCTGCAATTTCTTCACGATCAGCGTGATTTTCCATGGTGCTTGCTTTGGCCTGGGTATCATAAAGAACATCACCATTGGCATCCACGACGGTAAAACGGAACACGGTAGAGTTGAAATTTTCAAAGTATTCTACTCCAACCTCGTTTACGGTATCCGCAACGAGGGCAAGCTCAGCCTTTAACTGTTTCACTTGTGAGTCGTTAAAATATTGATACAAAAAGCTTGTTGCAATACCGATGCTTGCAAGAAGAACCACGAGGGCAACAATAAAAATGGATTGAAATATCTTTTTTCTCATAATTCTCTCTCCAATTTGTACCCTACACCGATCACAGTCTTGATCTGCCCACCGGCCATTCCCAGCTTCTGACGCAAGGTCTTGATGTGCATGTCAACTGTACGGCTCTCGCCTACATACTCCAAGCCCCAGATCTCGCTCATAAGCTTGTCTCTGGAAAACACTAGCCCCACATTCTGCATAAACAGCTTGAGAATGTCGAACTCTTTGTGGGTAAGAACTACATCTTTTCCTGCGACGGTCACCTTGTGTTCTCTATCTTTTAGGAGAATATCACCCACAACCATTTCTGTGGAGGGGACATCCTTGCTTGTACGGCGCAGAACAGCGTTTACACGGGCAACCATTTCCATAACACCAAAGGGCTTTACGAGGTAATCATCTGCACCGGAATTCAGCCCGATGATCTTATCCATTTCCGTTCCTTTAGCAGTTGCCATGATGACCGGAATGTCTTTGTGCTTGGCATCTGAGCGAAGTTTTTTGAGAACTTCCGTCCCATCCATTTCGGGCATCATAATATCCAGAACAATGAGATCGGGAATTTCAGTATTCAGTGCCTTCAACATAGAGGGCCCGTCAGCAAAGCCACGAGCCTGAAATCCTGTTTGCTCTAAAGTATACACTTCAATTTCACGGATCGTACGGTCGTCATCTACACACCAGATCATAGCTTACTCTCCTTTATGCACACCTGTTACTGAGAATTCGACCCACTGGGCAATGTTTACGGCATGGTCGCCAATTCGCTCAAAGTACTTTGCGATCATCAGAAGATCGATGGCATATTCTCCGGCGGCCTTGTTTTCGGAGATCATGTGGATCAGCATGTCCTTCATTCTGTCAAAGGCTTCATCTACAATATCGTCTTGATCCACCACAGATCGTGCAAGGGAAATGTCTTGCTTTACATAGGCTTCGATGCTGTTCGTGACCATAGCACAGGTGGCTTTTGCCATAGGCTTAAAATCGGCAAACTCTGCACCGGTCTTTCCATCCAGAAAGGGGATGATCTCTGCAATGTCTTCTGCCTGATCTCCGATTCGCTCCATATCCGTGATCATTTTTAAGGCGGCGGAAATAATGCGGAGGTCTTTGGCCACAGGCTGTTGCTGCAGCAGGAGCTTCAGGCAGATGGACTCGATTTCTCGTTCCATTCGGTCAATTTCTTGACCACGAGCCTTCGCAATTCTTGCACCTTCCACATCGCCCTTGAGCAGGGCTGTTGCAACCTGAGAAATAAGTTCTTCGCATTGGGCGCCCATTTCGATCATTTTTCTATTCAGCAGGCTAAGCTGCTCGTCGAATCTGCTTCTCATACTCTCAACCAAACCTTCCTGTAATATAGTCCTCGGTACGCTTATCCCGAGGCTGGGAGAACAGCTTCTCGGTTTCGTCAAACTCAATGAGTTCCCCGAGAAGGAAGAATGCGGTATTGTCTGAGATGCGAACTGCCTGCTGCATATTGTGGGTCACCATAATTATAGTATATTTTCCCTTTAATTGCAATGCCAGTTCTTCAATTCGAGAGGTGGAAATGGGATCCAGTGCAGAGGTAGGCTCGTCCATCAGCAAGACCTTAGGTTCCACAGCCAGGGCACGAGCGATGCAAAGTCTCTGTTGTTGGCCGCCGGAAAGTCCCAAAGCGTTCTTTTTGAGCCGATCCTTTACCTCATCCCAAATAGCCGCACCACGAAGAGCTTGCTCTACGATCTCGTCAAGACGCACTCTGTTTGTAATGCCGTGGGTGCGAGGACCGTAGGCAATGTTATCATAAATGCTCATGGGGAAAGGATTGGGCTTCTGGAATACCATTCCCACATCCCGTCGCAGTTCGTTCACATCCACATCTTTGCCAAAGATATTCTGTCCGTTGTAGGATACTTCTCCGGCGATCCTTACAATAGGGATCAGTTCGTTCATGCGGTTTAGTGTCTTGAGAAAGGTGGACTTGCCGCATCCGGAAGGACCGATGAGAGCTGTAATGCTCTTTTCGGGAATGGCAATGTTGATATTCTTTAAGGCTTGATTTTCTCCGTACCACAGGCACAGGTCTTTTACTGTTATGATTTCACTCATAAGCTTCTCCTTTTTCCAAAGTGCTTGCCTACCATAGTTGCAGACAGATTGATGATCAAGGTGAGGATCATCAAAATCGCGGCAATGGCAAAGGCAACGCCGAATTCACCTTCTTCTTTGGCGTATACATACAGAGCCACGGTGAGGGTCGCTCCGGGGGACGCCAAACCGTCTATAATACTGTTTAGTGCATGAGCAAAGCCGGCGGTAAACAAGAGGGCCGCAGATTCCCCTAAAATTCTGCCGACAGACAGGATGCAACCGGTGATCACGCCATCCACGCAACCGGGAAGAACTACCGTGCGGATCACTCGCCATTTTCCTGCACCCAGGCCAAAGGCTCCTTCCCGATAGCTTTGAGGCACAGTTTTCAGGCTCTCTTGGGTGGTACGCATAACGGTGGGTAAATTCATGATCACAAGGGTCAACGCACCGGCAAGAAGGCTGGTTCCAAAGGTGTTGGAAAACAGCAGCATACCTACCAGACCGTAGATAATGGAAGGAATACCGGAAAGGGTCTCGGCAGCATATTCGATGAGGCCAACTACTCGTTTGTTTTTTGCATACTCTGTCAGATAGATCGCCGCGCCCACTCCGAGGGGGAGGACGATCACAAGAGTCGCAAGGACAATGTAGATGGTGTTCAGAATGTCCGGCAGAATACCGATCCGATCACTGAGGTAGCTGGGCTTGGTAGAAAGCAGTTCCCATGAAATATTTGGTAAGCCCTTTATGAGTACATACCCCATAAGGAACAATACCAGTCCTCCTGTGAGCGCAGTACAGAGGATCATAGTCCCACGCATCAAACCGACATAAAGTTTTCTTTTCTGGTTCATCTTATTTCTCCTTGTTACGTTTGAGGAAGAAATTGAGCGTCGCATTAATCATCATAATAAACAGGAATAGCACAAGTGCGATGGAGAACAACGCATTTCTCTGCAAGCTGCCGGGACTGGAATAGGCCATTTCGCTTGCTACCGCTGTGGTCAGGAAACGAACACTCTGGAACAGGGAGGGCATATTTGCTACGTTGCCTGCTACCATCATAACGGCCATTGCTTCACCGATGGCACGACCGACACCGAGCACAACCGCAGCTGCGATACCGCTTTTTGCGGCAGGTACGGATACCTTAAAGAATGTTTCGGTCGGTGTTGCACCGAGGGCAAGAGACGCATCCTCATATTCTTTCGGTACCGCATCCAATGCCGTGACAGAAACCTTGATAATATTCGGCAGTATCATGATTGCAAGTACGATCATTGCCGCAAGCAAGCTGGCACCGTCGGGAATGTTGAAAATCTCACGGATTGCAGGTACAAGCACCAGCATACCTACAAGGCCGTAAACCACCGAAGGAATCCCTGCCAGCAGATTGACTGCGGCTTCCATAACGGCTCTGACCTTTTCGTTTGCCATCTTGGAAAGATACACAGCGGTGAAGAATCCAATCGGAACGCCAATCAAAATGGCACCTGCGGTTCCGTACACGCTTGTCAGGATAAAAGGCAAGATTCCATACTTCGGTTCAGCGGCGGTGGATGCCCATTCTTTGCCAAAAAGGAAATCCATCAAACCGATTTCTTTTATAGCGGGAATACCGGAAATGATCAGATATACCGTGATGAGTAAAACACACCCAACCGTGATGAGCCCGAGTAGGAGAAATATACCGTGAATGATAGTTTCATAGGCTTTGGAATTTCTGTTGCGAACCCATCCCAATAAATCTCTTATGAATCTTTTATGCATAATTTACCTCAATTGGAATCACAGCGGTAAAGATTGTCGTGAGCATTCCTTAGTTTGCAGGGACAACTCCTGCTGCAGTGATGATCTCGTGAGCAACTTCGGAAGTGATGTAATCGAAGAAGCTCCGGGCGCTTTCGGGCAGAGGCTCATTTTCCTTTGTTACAAGGACGAAGGGACGCTGAACTACATAACTGCCGTCCTTAATGGTTTCTTCGCTGGGTGCAATGCCATCCACGGTGAGAGCCTTTACGCTGTCTTTAATCGAGGCAAGGGAGGCGTATCCAATAGCTGCGGGGTTGCTTGCTACAGTGGTGATCACATCACCGGTAGAGGTCAGCTCTTGACGATAAGCACACTTGTCCTTGGTGCCGGTAATATCCTCAAAGCCATCTCTTGTGCCGCTGCCTGCTTCACGACCGATGAGGACGATCTCAGCATCATTACCGCCGACTTCTTTCCAATTCTTGATCTCGCCGGTATAAATTTTGGCGATGCTTTCCAGATCCAGATCATTTACAGGATTGCCGGGATTTACAACGATTGCAATGCCGTCGTAAGCCAGAACAGTGCCTACAAGACCCTTTGCAGTTTCCTCTGCCTTGAGATTTCTACTGGATAAGCCAATGTTGCATCTGCCTTCCAAAACAGCCTGGATGCCTGCACCGGAGCCCGTTGCATTATAGGTGACGGCAATGCTGCTGTCAGCCTCGAAGGCTTCGCCCAAGGCGCCGATCACTTTGTTCATGGAGGTGGACCCGTCGGTAGTGACGGTTTCTTTCGTACCGCCACAGGCGGTCAGGCAACATACCAAAAGGCTTGCAATGACAAGCAAGGGGATCCATTTCTTCATAACTTAAAATACTCCTTTATTTTAGATTTAGAATTTTATAGTCTTTCTCCTGACTACGATTTTATTCTATCCCCGTTCTGTAAAATATGTAACCAAGTTCCTGTAAAATCAGCGTAAAATACACGATATTTCCCGATTAGGGTTTTCCGGCATTATTGAGTGGGAGTGATCCCACAGGTCTAAAAAGCCCAGTCATCACCGGACTTTTTAAGGATTTGAGCCATTCGTGGCAACGAAATGGCAACAAAACTTCATTATTCAACAATAAAGAGCTAACTGATTTTGATTAAGTCAGTTA
>JAZOXB010000048.1:0-11716 GCA_045659585.1 Faecousia sp.
CTGGAATCCATGGTGCAACGGTGGTATTTCTGTGGGTGCAGCAGCCATTTTTGAAGATTACCCTTCAGAATGTGCTACCATTCTTGCCAATGCTGTTAAAAATATCCCTCTTTCCTTCCAATATGCCCCTGCCGCGTGTTATCCCGAGGGCCCCGGCTACTATATTGCAGGTGTTGCCTTTACCGTATTCCTCATTGATACCCTCCACAGCGTTTTGGGAACGGATTTCGGTCTGTCCCAAGAACCGGGCATCAAAGAATCCGGCTCCTATCTTTTGGGAATCAACGGATATACCAATTGCTTTAATTTCGGTGACGGCGGCTCTCCCTTCCGAGACAGTGCCATCCTCCACTGGTTTGCCAATTATTATAATATGCCGGAACTGTCCCTGTTCCAGCGAGAGTACCAAACCACTAACAGTCGCTATGATGAGTATCTGGCTCTATTATGGTACAACCCCGATCTGGTGGAAGGTTTATCCTCCGCCGATCGTCCTATGGATCACTTCCTGCTCAGCGATTATTATGAAAGCATTGCCTCTTTCCGCAGCTTCCCCGGAAGTGATGCACAGGTCTATGCCGCTATCAAATCCGGAAATAATCAAACAGGCCATACGGATTTTGACGTAGGCACTTTCGTTATGGAAGCCATGGGGGAACTGTGGTTCATGGATCTGGGAAAGGATAATTACGGTCTTCCCGGTTACATGGATCGCAGTGAAAACGGTGGTCGTTGGGTCTATTACCGCACCAGAGCCGAAGGCCAAAACACCTTGGTAGTGAATCCCGATTCCACCGGTGGACAGGTCTTCGATGCAAAATGCCAAATTACCGATTATTTTAGTGCCTATGACGGTGGCTATGCCATCGTGGATATGAAGGATGCCTACGATGGCTACGGCGTCAAATCCGTTCGCCGCTCTCTGGCTCTTTTCGACAATCGTACCCGTGTTCGTCTGAGAGACGAGATCAACTGCTCCTCCGCTTCTAACATTTACTGGTTTGCTCATACCAAAGCAGATATTTCCATTTCTGCCGACGGTAAAACCGCTACTCTGACCCAAAACGGCAAGAAACTCATTGCCCAAATTGCTACCCCAGACGCTGCAAAATTTACCCAAATGGATGCCAAGCCCCTGTCCTCCTCCCCCAACCCTTCCGGACAGGATGCCAATGCCGGGATCCGCAAGCTGGTCATTAAGCTGACTAAGACCACCTCTGCATCCATTACCGTTTTCTTTACCCCGGTTTTGACGGGTCAAGAAGAAAGCAATTCTCTGCCTACTTACGGCATTACCAATACCTATAAGCTTCTGAAACAGTACGATCCCTCTGCCACCCTTGTTCCCAATGACAACGGCATTTACGAAATCAGCACTGCAGACGAGCTTTGTCTCCTGTCTGACATGGTAGCCCAGGGCAACAGCTTCTCCGGCAAGACCATTGTTTTAACACAGGATATTAATATGCTGGGCAGAAGTCTCCTTCCCATCGGCGGCAACAGCTCGGGTCTGTCCTTCTCCGGCACCTTTGACGGGCAGGGACATGTGATTAAGAACCTGCAGATCTTTGAGCCGGAAGGAGAAGGTGTAGGCCTCTTCGGAAAGGCTTCCAAGGCTACTATTCGTAATTTGGGCATCTCCGATGGTCTGGTCATAGGCGGAAAAGCCACAGGCGGTCTGATAGGCCTGGGAAGCAACGTTACCATAGAAAACTCCTTCAGCCGCTGTAATGTGATCTCCTACGACAGCTTCGGTGGGGGTCTGGTGGGACAGTTAGGTGGCACAAGCACCATTCAAAATTCCTATCATAACGGCTATGTAAAGTCTCCGGAAACGTAGCAGGGGGTTTAGCAGGCTATATTTCCAGTTCTACCACCACTACCATAGAAAATTGCTATCATATCGGCAATCTTACAGACAGCTCCGGCAAAGCAGGTATGGTGGGACACTATAATACAGAATCCAGCCCCATCACAAAACTCACTATCAAAAATTCCTATTCCACCACAGCCTTAAAGGGCGGAGATATCGTCGCCAATTCCTCTTTAGAAAGCTTCTCAGGGAATAAACGCCTCACAGAAGCCCAGCTTGTTTCTGCCGCAGTTTCCTTAGGAAACAGCTACATATACGACTGTGAATGGGAAAATAGTGGCTATCCCGTACTTTCTTGGGAATGTGACACCCTCCTTCCCGAAGATCTGGTACTGACCACCGCTGCCCAACTGCGCCGTCTGGCCTATGAGGTCAACAGCGGCACGTCGGATTTTTCCGGAAAAGTCATTCTTCTGGGCAAGGACATCGATTTGCAGTCCAGAGAGTGGATCCCCATCGGCGGCAACAATGCCGAAGACTCCGGTGGGAAAGCTTTCCGCGGCACCTTTGACGGGCAGGGCTACAGTGTGTCCAATGTCTATATTTCTTCCGGCTACCATTACGTTGGCTTCTTCGGCAACGTGATCGGAAACGTGAAAAACTTCGGTATCGAAACCGGCAGTGTCACCGGCGGAAACAAGTCCGCAGGCTTGGCCGGCTATTGCCGAGGCACCATTTCCGCCTGCTACAGCCGCGCCACTGTCTCCGGTACCGCAAATGCCGGAGGTCTGGTAGGCATGACCGGAAAGATCCGGATTTCCGATTCCTATGCAGTGGCTTCCGTCACCGCCACGGGGAATGCAGGTGGCCTTGTAGGCTACCTTTCCAGTGGTGCTATGGATTCCACCATCCAAAATTCTTACGCTGCCTGTTCCCTTTCGGGGAAAACCTGTGGCGGTTTGCTCGCTTCTGTCAACACCTCTGCAACAGGGGTTGCGATCACCAATTCCTACGCTCTCAGTGGTCCTTCCTTCTTAGGCTCTGCTACGGGCTGTACCCTAAATAGCGCATCTTCTCAGTCTGCCGACAATCTAAAAGCGAAAGCAGAGACCTTGGGTGCGGCTTTCCTCCCTGATTCCTATATCCCCCAAAACAGTGGGTATCCCGTTCTTGCTTCCTCTGCATATAAAACACCTAATATGACAGCCTTACCCCCCAGTGAAGAGGGGATCTACGAAATCCGTACGGCACAAGAGCTCCGTCAGCTTGCCTATACAGTCAATGTATTGGGAGACACTTTTGCCGGAAAAACGGTGCGGCTCCTTTCTGACATCGATCTTAAAAATGAAGAATGGATCCCCATTGGAGGAAACGCTGTAGTAAGCGGCGGTGCCTGTTCTAAATTCTCCGGCATCTTCGAAGGTGGCGGTCATAAGATCTGTAATCTAACCATTTCCGGTGGTAATTACTACGTAGGCTTCTTCGGCCGTCTGGAAAAGGGACAGGTTCACAACCTGGGCATTGACAGCGGTATGGTTATGGGCACCAGCCGAGTTGCCGGTCTGGTAGGCTCCTTTAACGGTGGCTCTCTCATTTCCGGTTGCTACAACAAAGCCAATGTGTTCGGTCAATCCTATACAGGCGGTATTGTGGGAATGGCAGGGGGCGAAAACAGCCAAATCATAAATTGCTATAATACCGGCTCTGTAGGCAGTAACAGCAATGACGGAAACGGCGGTATCGTTGGATACGTATCCTCCGGCACAAAGGGACTTGTCATTCAAAATTGCTATAATGTCGGTATCGTCAGCAGTGGTATAGCCGCCCTGATTAACGAAAGCGCTGTCCTGACCGTAGAAAATTGCTACACCCTCGATACGGCAGAGCTGACAGGGGCAGGAACAAATTTGACCCTAACAAACAGCAGTAAGCTGTCAGCGGCAGCTCTTCGGGATTGTGCATCTGCTTTAGGCTCTGCCTACGCAGAAGATTTCTTCACCCAAAATCGTATATATCCCGTTCTCGCGTGGGAAAACGGAGACCGCTCCACCACCGTTCCGGAAGAAAACGGCGTATACACCATCGACACCCCGGATCAGCTGCGACTTGTCTCCTACGCTGTACGGAAGGGAAATACCTTCCAAGGAAAAACCATTGTGCTTCGTGCAGACTTAGACCTGCAGAACCGGCCTTGGTTGCCCATTGGTGGCAAGGATGAAACCACAACCTACTATTTCCGGGGAACCGTGGATGGAAAGGGTCACAGAATCCACAACCTCAACGCCACAGATCTGCAAACAGGCTATGCCGGACTCTTCGGTGCTGTCCGGAACGCAACCATCCAAAACTTAGGCATCGAAAGCGGCATTGTGACCGGCTATACCCGTTCCGCCGCCATAGCCGCCTACGTTCACGAAGGAAGCACCATCCGCAACTGCTATAATAAAGCAACCGTTTTTGCCAACTCTGACGTTGGATCCATTGCCGGTATCATAGGCGGTCAGAACGTGCTGATTGAAAACTGTTATAACACCGGTGTGGTATTTGCCAAAGCCCGTACCAGCTCCGGCGCAGGTCTGATCGGCTACGGAACAAATTCTGCCCATAATCTTACGGTGCGCAATTGCTACAATGTAGGCAATTACTTCGGAATCATTTCCAGAGTCGGCGACAGTGCAACCAATGTTTTAGTAGAAAACAGCTACAGCGTAGGAACAGTCGCCCTCCACCGCCTGTGGGCTTCTCCCAATTATGCAGATACCAAGCAGATCAGCGCAGATGCCCTAAAGACCTATGCCGTAACGCTGGGCTTTGCCTACGAAACCGATAGCCAAAGCATAAACGGTGGCTACCCCGTTCTCTCATGGGAAAACACGCCCGATACAGTGGAACCGCTGTTGGACACAGCGCTAAAAATCAATCACACCCTGAATCTGGCAAGTGATATTTCCATAAACTTTGCCGTTGCAAAGTCTCTACTGGAAGGCTTCGATATGGATACCGTCTATCTGGAAGTTTCCGCTCCCGTATATGAGAGCAATATGCAAACAGGTACGGAAACCATCACGATCCTCCCTGTAGAGCAAGGAAACTATTACTATTTCACCTTAGAGGGCTTAACTGCCGTACATATGAATAACAAGCTGTCCTCCATCCTCTATGGCTCAAAGAATGGACAAGTCTACTACTCCCCCACCGATATATACAGCATTGCAGACTATGCCTATTCTCAGCTGAATAAGTCCAACGCCGCAGAAAGTCTTAAAGCGCTCTGTGCCGATCTACTCCGTTACGGATCTGCCGCTCAGATCTACAAGAACTACCGTACAGACGCCCTTGCAGACCGTTCCATGACAGCAAGCCACAAGGCATACCTCAGTGATGTTGACACCGTTTCCTTCGGCAACAACAATCAGACCCTCTCTGACATAGAAAATCCCGTAATCACTTGGGCAGGCAAGGCTCTCAATCTGGAATCTAAGGTTTCCGTGAAATACATCTTTAACCTTGGATCCTATGCAGGCAAGGTAGAAAATCTCTCCTTGAAGGTGCATTATATAAACTATGCCGGAACCGTCACTCAAGTGACCCTTACCGCTCCCGAGGTTTATGATGCTGCTAAAAATCGGTATGCCTTTAGCTTTGACGGACTTTTGGCCGCAGAACTGCGAGCTGTAGTGGACGTTGCCATTTACGATGGAAGCACGCAACTGTCTCAGACCCTCCGCTACAGCCCTGATACCTACGGCAACAACAAGAAGGGAACCCTGCTGGACCTTTGCAAGGCCCTCTTTGCTTACAGCGACAGTGCTAAGGCATATTTCGTAAAATAATCCTAATCCAACCACAAAAGCCCCTGTTGAGGAAGTTCTTCTTCCTCAGCAGGGGCTTGCTTGGCCTCACGCCGCCAAAAAACAAGGCCTCCACGGAATACTCCGTAGAGGCCTTGCGTTTTAGGCTATGAAATCAGATGGGCTCATCCATGAGGCGTTCGAATTCTGCAGAAACCAGGTCGAACTCCTCTTCGGGAATGTCAACCAGATCGAAGTCCTCTTCGTCGGGTAAAGCTACATACCGGTACAGATAGACATCATCACTGTCATCCAGTGCTTCCAGAGCGATGTACTCCTTTTTGTCGAGCTCAAAGGTGCCCATAATGCCACACTCAAAAGCTGCGCCGTCGTCAAATTCCAGAGTGAGGATCTCGTCCTCGCCATATAATGCTCTCTTATCTTCCATAAGAAAATACCTCCTTATTATTTTGGTATCTATAGTATACCTTTTTTTGGTCAAAAGTGCAAGCTATTTTTCACTTTCTTCCAAGATTCTTTGAAATTCCATTGCCGCAACCGTAAATTCAGCCTCAGACAGATTTCTGAGATCGATCTTATCGTTCTCCTCCGTATATCCGTAGAGGAAAACATCGTCTCCCTCCTCCGCCGGAACAAGGGCGATATAGTCCTTTCCCTCTGCCCGAAAGCTTCCTATAATATTGCATTCAATGATCCCATCAGGGAATTCCAGTTTAATGGTCTCCATATTGTTCTCCTTGATCCGAGAGGCTGTCCCTGTTTGACCCCCCTCACTCAAATATCCAAAAATTGTCGGTATGCTGTAGGTAAGCCGATTTTCTCACCGATTTCTTCTTCGGTAAACCATTGGAAGGCTTGGCTCATTGTTCCGCATTGCAAACGGATGCCTTTCAACTTCCATTCCACATGGGTGAAAATATGGTTCCGCTCCAGTTCCATTTCCGGTCCTTGAGGTGCAACACCCCATTGAGACGCAAGTTCCAGAGCCTCTGTCATTGTCAAATGCCCTTCCGTATCCGGAAATTGCCACAAGCCTGCCAGCAATCCCCTTTGAGGACGCTTGCATACAGCCAGCTTATCTCCGCACCGCAGAAGAAACACTGTCCGGCGTTCCACCCTACGGGGTTTCTTGGGTTGCTTTTGGGGCAGTTCCCGTTGGATCCCCAAGGCTTTCCCTCGGCAACGATCCCCCATGGGGCATTCCGAACATTTGGGTTCCCCGTTAGGGCCGCAAACCGTAGCTCCAAGCTCCATAAGAGCCTGGGTAAAGTCTCCGCATCGCCCTACGGGATAAATGGGCTCCAGTAAAGCTGTAGCCTCCTGCCGTTCCACGGTTTTTCCGAGGATACGGGACAGGACTCGGATCACATTTCCGTCCACGGCAGGGGTAGGTTTTTCAAAACAGATGGATGATATCGCACCTGCCGTATAGGGGCCGATACCACTGAGCTGTAGCAGATCCTTATACTCTCGTGGAAACACGCCCAAGGAAAGGATCTCCCTTGCGGCCTTCTGCAAATTCCGCACACGGGAATAGTAGCCCAAGCCTTCCCACAGCTTCAGGAGCTGATCCTCCTGTGCGTTTGCAAGAGCCTCCACCGTAGGAAGCTCTCGCAAAAAAACCTCGTAATAGCCCTTTACAGCCTCTACACGGGTCTGCTGTAGCATGATCTCCGACAGCCATATGTGATAGGGTTCCCGATCCCGTCGCCAAGGCAACGCCCTCCGATGGCTGTCATACCATGGGAGCAACCGCTCCGGCAGGATCCCCATAAGGTCTTTGGGTTCCATATATTCTGTCATTCCTTTGTCCAGCGGCTACGATAACGAGGCTTCTTGACCTTAGACAGCTCGTCATATTTTTTAGCGGCATCACTGGCGCCCTCATAAATCAAGCGACTGATACGAAGGGTGCCTTCCCGCTCCTTGGAAAGGCGGATACGGATCAGATATCTGCCATGCTCCGGACATTGTGCCATGGTCATATATCGACGACCCTCTTGTGCCACCCAGGTTCCGAGGCTCATGACCCCACCACACTGAGGACAATGGCTCTCCAAGCTGTTCATAGCCTCCATAGCCTGGGCTTTATCCTCATAACCATGGAATACCGACTTGCTGATACAGCCTTCGGGAGGAGCTCCGTGGAAGCCATCCTCATGAGCCTGCAAGGATTTATTATATTCCGAAACGCCCCGCTTCAGATCCAGACGGCTGAGAACCAATGCTGTGTGATAGGCATCTCCCAGAGCGTCATGTGCCTGACGGCAGGGTTCAATATTCATCATACCCAGAGCCGTTGCAAGGGCACGCTGTGAGGTACCGCAATCCATCTGCTCATTGAACATCATCTGAGCATTGTACCATTTCTTGATCCAATCCGCCTCACCGTCGTGGAGAAGGATATTATCCTCCAACACGGTAATATCATCGAAGCCCCATGTCAGGAAGATGCAATCTCCGCCGATCCAGTCACGGAATCGTTCCAGTGCCTCAGGGAAGGGAAGTCCCCGCTCCTTCAGATCATTATCACGCAAGCCGGTCAGCTTTGCCACACGGCTGTTTAATTTTTTATAATATTTGGGACGAACCAGAACCTGAAATTCGTCAGCAATAGAGCCATCCTCTAACATTCGTACCGCACCGATCTGAATGATCTCCCCGTGGATCTCCACAGGCAGAACCTTCCGTGCAGCATAGGATCCGGGCCAGGGCTGATTCCATTCCATGTCCAGAACAATATATTGCATAGGGCATCCCTCACCTTCTGTTTCAGTATCCTCTTTATCATATCACATATCTAAGGTGATAGCAACCTTGTTTTTCAGTTTCGCCCAATTTCTGATAAGAATCACAATAATAGATTGATGATCAGGCACAGCAGAACCCCTACAGCCGTTGGCAGGACCCACCCAAGGATCGTATAAGAGAGCCTCTTGGTCTCTTTATATATCGTCAGCAATGTGGTTGTGCAGGGCCAATGGAACAGGGTAAAGGCCATGATGCACAGGCACTGCCCCACAGAAAAGCTTGCTCCCGGCAACAGGAGCTCGGTGCCTCCCCAGCCACTGCCCGTTAAGATCATGATACCCATAGGAAGAACCACTTCATTGGCAGGACTCCCTATAATAAATGCCAGAAGCATGGCCCCGCCGATCCCCAGAGGTTTGCCGATCACCTCTAACCGCTCTGCAAGGTATGTCAGAAGGCTCTCCTGCCCTACCGGGATCCTCTGTAACAACCACAGCAAAAGCCCCATAGGAATGGCAACGATCACTGCCCGTCCAAGGATCCTCACGCACCGATCTCGAAAGGAGCGTACAAGCACCTGCAGTACCCTCGGTCGTCGATAGGGCGGCAGCTCCATCACAAAGACCGTTGACTCCCCCTTAAACACACATTTGTGAAGAATGCGTGTCACTAAGAGACTGATACATACCGCAAAAAATAAAATAAGGGATAGCCCCACTGCCTGCCGGAAAGCAGATATCTCTCCCATACACATTCCCATTAAGAGGATCAAGGTGGGAAATCGTCCGTTACAGGGAATAAATGCATTTGTAAGGATCCCAATGAACCGTTCCCGCGGAGAATCCATGATCCGACAGCCGGTAACCCCTACTGCATTACAACCAAGTCCCATAGCCATGGTCAAGGACTGTTTCCCACATACGCCGCAATGACGGAAGCCCTCATCCATCAAATATGCCATCCGCGGCAAATATCCAAAGTCCTCCAGTAGAGTAAAGAGAGGAAAAAACACAGCCATTGGGGGAAGCATGACCGATATCACGCGGGTAACAGGCACATAAATACCATCCATAATAAGGCTTCCAAACCAAGGAGGTGCGGCCTGCAAAAGAAACTCCACACCTCGTTGCAATGCCGAAAAGCACCACTGTAACCCTTGAGAGGGATAGTTTGCTCCCCGGATGGTCAGCCACAGGATCCCCAACAAAAGAAGAAGCAGACAGGGATATGCCCAGGGAGAATGAAGCAGAACACCATCCAGCCGTTCCGTAAAGGTCTTTCCCGTCGTTTTCCTTTCACATACATATGCACAAAGCTCCTCGGCATAGGACACCTCCCCAAGACCATAGATCTTCTGTGGCGGAGCATATGGCAAATATCCCTCTATCAAAAGACGGAGCTGTTCTCGCAATCGCTCCAGATCCTCTTTCTCCTTTCCACAGATCCCAACAACAGGGACTCCCAATGCTGTAGACAATCTGTCAATGTGGATCTTCAGCCCTGTTTTCTCGGCCTCATCCAATAAATTCACAGCCACCAAAACCTTGGATGTCTGAGGGATCACCTGTAAGGCAAGGATCAAGCTTCGCTCCAAACAAGTACCGTCACATAGGATCAATATCCCATCCGCCTCATCCGCTCCTATAAAATCCCCTGTAACCTGTTCTTCGGGAGAGATACCCTCCAGAGAATAGGTTCCGGGGAGGTCTACCAGGTCATAGGATTTCCCTTTATACATATATTGCCCTATGGCAAGCTCTACGGTTTTACCCGGCCAGTTGCCTGTATGCTGTTTCAGCCCCGTCAATCCGTTAAACACAGTACTTTTCCCAACATTGGGATTACCAACTAAGGCGATCAGGCTCATTCCACTACCACCGAAAGACCTATGCAATCCTGCCGTCTCATAGCAAGAGTGGTACCTCGAACACCGAACAGCATGGGGCTGCCTAAAGGTGCGATCCCAACACAACGAATCTTTGTTCCCTCTATGAGCCCAAACTGTCGTAATCGACCCATGAGCCCCTCATTCCCCCGAATCTCAAGAAGAGTCCCCTCTCTCCCAATCTCTAATTCACAAAGCGAAAGCATCATAAAAATCCCTCCTATGCCCTCTATCCTATGTCGGAAAGAGGTGTATCGTTCCCAAATCCACGAAAAAAAGCCGAATCGTCGAAAGCTTCCGACGATCCGGCAATCAAATGAATCTTAATATTTACAAATATTATACTTTTTGGGAAGATAGGAAGATAATCTTGAACGGATCTCAAGGGCATCCTCCGCAGACATGGAATGTTTATCTACAACAAAAGCATGTCGACGGTCTTGCCCAATAAAGAAATAACGAGAAGTTTCATAGACTTCTACGATCATATTATAATTGAAAGTATAACTGCCGGTACATCCATCCTTGGATGAAGACAAAATCATTTTATCAGCAGTAAAAATAAACCAATTCTCTATATCCTTCAGTTTTTTCATAGCATTATAATTACGCCGTGGTGAGATAGAATACCTCCATAGCACATAGATAAACAACCCCAACATAAAATACCACAAGTTCGTCAGAGCCTTATCTCCGAAAATATAATATGAGAAGACATGCAAAAAACTAACGATCACAAAACAAACAATATAAACCGTCAAACATACCCCGGGTCTTCTCTTTTTAAAAAAAGAAACAAGAGCAAGCCCACGAACAGCTTCATAATCATATTTGCAATAGCCGTGAATCTCCATAATCATCACCTCATAGCAATTATATCATCGCAAGTTTAAAAACACAAGAAAATAAAATATGCTCCGCCAAAAGACGGAGCATAGAAAACAGAAAAATGATCAATGGTCTTCATTTGCCTTAGGGATCTTAGGTAATTCCCAATGATACCGTGCGGCCAGCAGCCGTATGACAACTACCACGCCCGGAGCGATAAAAGAACCCCAGTTGCTGTAGGGAGTATAAAAGAGGATCAAATAATAAAGGATACTACCGATCAAAGAAGCCACAGCATATACATGCTTCGTAAAAACATAGGGTTTCACATTGACAAGGACATCACGAATGACGCCACCGCCACAGCCCGTAAGTACACCCATAAGTACACACAGAACAAACTGCTGACCAAAGCCGCAATCCCATGCAAGCTGTACTCCGGCAACGGAAAAAGCACCTAAGCCGAGAGAGTCAAAGATCAAATTAACCTTTTCCACACGATGACGAATGATCGCAAAACGTTTGACATGGTAAGAAACAAATATAAAAACAAGTAGAGCTGTAATAACGGCAATCAAAAGGACATCCGTATTATAGAAAATCAAGGGGGGATGATTCCCAAGGATC
>JAZOXB010000049.1:0-7307 GCA_045659585.1 Faecousia sp.
AGGAGGGAGGCTTCCTGGGCTTCTTCAAGAAGTCCGGCAGTAAAATCAGCCGTTTGAGGGCTCGTTATACAGATGTAGAGAAGAATGTCACCGGCATTGTTACCCAGTTGGAGGGACATCAGAACCGTCTGATGTCGGATATCCTGGTTTTCGACAAGATGTACGAGGCCAATCTGACCTACTTCAAGGAGCTGACCATGTACATCCTGGCAGGCAAGCAGAAGCTGGAGCAGGAGCGTGCAACCACCCTGGTACAGATGCAGGAGCAGGCAAGACTGTCCGGACTTGCCCATGATGCACAGGCAGCCAATGATTTTGATGGCCTGTGTAACCGCTTTGAAAAGAAGCTCCATGACTTGCAGTTGACCCGTACCATCAGCATTCAGATGGCTCCTCAGATCCGCCTCCTCCAGAGCAATCACGCTCTGTTGGCAGAGAAGATCCAGTCTACCCTGAACAACACCATCCCCCTGTGGAAGAATCAGATGGTTCTTGCCCTGGGCATGGAGCATTCCCGTCAGGCTCTGGAGGCACAACGGGCTGTGACGGATGTGACCAATGAGCTCCTGCGGAAGAATGCAGAGACTCTGAAGCTGGGCACCATTGAGGTGGCACAGGAGAGCGAACGGGGCATTGTGGATATGGAGACCATCCGTTACACCAACGAACAGCTCATCGGCACCCTGGACGAAGTCCTGCGGATCCAGGCCGATGGCCGTCAAAAGCGTGCCGCCGCAGAAGCTGAGATCGCACAGATCGAAGCACAGCTCCGTCGGAAGCTTCTGGGCGAGGCCGATCCCGCAGATCCCAAGAACTGACCGAGGTGGGACATATGTACCATAGTCACGACTCCGGCAACAAAGGCTGGTTGATCGCTCTTGCCATTATCGGCAGTGTGGTGGTTACAAGTCGAGTTCTGCCCATACTGTCCCGTATCCTAAGTGCCGTTCTGGGTCTCGGTATCGTGGGCATCATTGCTCTGGTGGCACTGGTGATCTTCTTCAGTCTCAAGTCAAAGGATAAGGATCCCGATCCCCCTCAACAGAAGAAGACCTACGACCCCCGGCACAGCACCAATTACCGTAGCGGAGGAGAAGAAAAAGGAACCTCCTACGGACAAACCAATTACGGGCACAGTGCCCAAGGACAGTCCCAAGAGCAGAGCGCTCCCAAGACCTCTTCCTCCGGCAAGGAAACCCAATCCGCCGCCGAGCCCAAAGCCATCCCTCCCAGTGAGCTTTCTCCCGAGGCACGGCAGATCCTGAACAAGGGTCGGGATCATTTGAAGGAGCTGAGACGCTTACTGCAACGGATCGGCAACCTCAATGTCAAAAAGCGTGGCGAAGACATCTGTGCAGAAAGCGAAAAGATCCTTCTGGCTCTGCAACAACAGCCGGAGGACATTCCCATGGTTCGTCAGTTCTTCAACTACTACCTACCCACTCTGGGGAACATTCTGCTGAAGTACCTCCGTCTGGAAGAAGCCGGAATGGCCACGGAGCAAACCACAGTCAAGGTCATGACCTGTCTGGGTGAGATCAAAACCGCTATGGAAAAGCAACATGCCGCCATCTTCGAGAACGACCTGTTGGATCTCACCGTAGAAATGGAAGCTCTGACCGGAGCCTGCAAACGAGACGGCTTGCTGGTCAGCGAGGACTTTACCATTTACGAAAACGGTCGCAAGATCAGCCTGACCATTTGACCCCCACGGTGTCCTCCGAAAGAGGACACCGTTTTTCTCTCCGTGGCGGCTCCCGTAAACTTCCCTAAAGGGGTTATGGTGTGTCTCACTTCCCTTTCTAAAGGCATATATTGTGGATTTTAAAGAAATTTTACAAAAAAATCCTAAAATTTTTCAAAAAAACAGTTGCATTATTTTCAAAAAGGGTATAATATAATAACTGTAAAACCATAGCATAAGGATCAGTGGGTCTCTCTGTGCTTTTTCAGAGCACCTGTTGGTCTGTGACTAAAAAACGGAGGTTATCTTATGGAAGAAAAGAAGGGCATTCTGGGTAAGATCCTGGCTTTCATCGGTATCGTAGTTGCCATCGGCGGCGCAGTTCTGGCTGTTCTCCATTTTTGGGATGACATCAAGGAAAAGCTCGGCCTCAACAAGTGCGACATCGAAGAACTGGGTGATTTCGTAGAAGACGAGATCGAAGACCTGGGCGAGATCGCAGAAGACATCGAAGACGAAATGGAAGATTTCGTAGAGTTCGAGGAAATCTGATCCCCACTCTCAATCAGCAGGAATACAGCTCCCGTTGCAGGATTTGCAACGGGAGCTTTTCCTTTTTTCCGATTCAGAACCTTTTTTAATGAATTTTCAGGACTTTTTCTTGATTTATGGTAAAAGAAGGGTATAATGAAAGTATCTTACAAAACAGGAGGCTCGGTTATGAAACATTTTTGCAAGGTTCTTTCCCTTCTTCTCATCACCGCTCTGGTCTGCTCCCTTTTGCCCACGATTTCTTTTGCCGCAGGGTACAACTTAGGGGACGGCGGCTACACCAAGATTGGCTCCATACCCAACACCTATGTGGCCGCTCAGGGTATGACCGCAGACGAAAACTATGTTTACTCCCTGAAAACCCCCTCCGGAGATCACAACAATGCCATTATCTACCGCACCTCTATTCAGACCGGTGCTACCGTTGCTCTGGCCAACGCAGACAACACCTCTACCTCTGTCTTAAACGGTCTGGGTCACGGCAACGACATGGCCGCCGTGGTCCATAACGGTAAGACCTACCTCTATGTCACCACCATGTACCATATTGGCCACGCTGAGTTCTCCGCCCACACCATCTGGAAGCTGGAAGTAAACGGTAACACCGTCCGCAAAGTGGCTTATTACGATATCAACGATGGGGCAAACCCCATCAACTTCGTCAATCTGGCACTCCATTCATTTGAAAACGGCACTGTCAGACTTTTGGCCTCCATTAGCTCCATGGTATTCTACATAGATATCGGCATCAATCAGGGTAGCGGCTCTATTAAGTGCAACTATATCTGTCCCCTGAATTACAGCTCTGTGACCGTTCCCACGGGTGCCCCGGGTTATGCAGGCTCAAGCTATTATGAAGTACAGGGCATGACCTATCATAACGGTCGCCTGTATTTCGTCATGACTGCCGGTCAGAATAACACCTACCGCAACAAGAATTACATCCTTGCCTATGATCTGAGCAATTTTGCAGACGGCTCCCAGCGAAGGAATATTCAGGCAGAAACCATCTACCTGACCTCTTCCTACTACTGGTATTTCTTAGAGATCGAGAGTCTTTGTGCCGTCAACGGGCGGATGTACTTTACCGCCAACGCCGGCAGCTCCGGCGGGTATTATAATAACGAAGACTTCGTAGGTTGCTTTAACCATTTCTACGACACAGATCCCAACGGGATCCTGCTGGATTTCAATTCCGGCAGCCGTGAGACCACCTGGAATTGGCGACACTACATCGGCTCCTCCGGAGCAAGCATCTCCCCCAATCCCACAGCCGGCAACGGCACTCTTTCCGGCACCTTGGGTGTTCTGACCTCCGAGGGGCAGACCAGCACCGACTCCTTTGTTCGCATGACCGCCCGTGATGTGCTGTATAAGATCAAAGCCGGGGACATTGTAGAGATCGCCTTTGACTATAAGCGGATCTCCGGCACCGCTCCCAACAGTGCCGCTGTGTTCTTTACCAGCGACAAGGTGGGCTACTTTACGGGAGATCGGATGTTTGCGGGAAGCTCCCATGACTTCCGCGACGGACGGAATGTCCTCCAATTCGCCCTCAGCCAATCCTCTGCCGCCGCTGTAGGCGAATACATCAGCCAGCTCCGTATCGACCTCTTTGACGGTGGCTCCGCTGACTTTAAGGCAAATTATGCCATCGACTATATCTACATCGGTCAGCCCCAAAATTCCCCCCAGAGCAAGTTAGACTACCGCGGAAACGGAGCATACCTGTTCATGGACTTTGTGGCTTCCAGCCCCTTGAATATGGGAAATGTCTGGGGCGGCAACAACCTCACCGCCGCCATTGACCACAGTGCCGGTGTCCTCAAGGGCAATATCATCGGCGGTGACCCCTACATCCAATCCTATCAGAATCTGAATCAGAAGATCAAGTCCGGAGATATTATCGAGATCCGCATGAAGACCTCCCTCACCGCAGGAAACGGCGGCCATGCCGAAGTCTTCTTCGCCACGGACAAACAGCCGGGCTACAACGGCACCAACTACTTTGCCGTTCCCGTCTATCCCAACGGGGAATATACCGTAGCTTATATGGAGCTTCCTGCCTCTGTGGTGGGACACACCATGACAGATATCCGCGTTGACCCCGTCAGCAGTGGTGCAAACGACAACCTCCAAGGCAGCTACACCATCGACTACATCTACATCGGTACCCCCAACCGCTCCCCCGGAAACCTGCAGACCTACACCGGCGGACATCGGTACTTGCTGGTAGACTTCTCCAAGAAGTCTCCCCTCTGTGAGACCTCCGATTGGATCACCCACGGCAGTACCGTTACTGCCGACCACAGTGCAGGTGTCCTGAAGGGCAACTACACCGCCGGTGACCCCTATGCGGTATCTGTAGGGGACATTCTCTACGATGCCCAAAAGGGAGATATTGTGGAGATCCGCATTAAGTCCAATATCACCTCCGGCAATTGCGGTGGTTTGGAATTCTTCTACACCACCCGTGCCGACGGCAATTTCGGCGGTAACAAGTATCTGATCACAAGCACCGTTCCGGGTAGCACCTATCAGATCATCCGCATGACCCTGCCGGATCATATTGATCGTCAGCTGGTTAACAGCATCCGCTTTGACCCCGTCAGTTGCGGTGAAAACGAAGGCCTCAAGGGTACCTTCGAGGTAGATTACATCTACTTAGGACCCAAGGATCAAGCTCCCGGTTCCCTGTACACCGTCACCTTCTGTGACGAAAACGGAAAGGTGCTGGAAGAGCAGACCCTGTCCGAAGGGGAAACCGCAGAGTATTCCAAGACCCTTCCCACCAAGGCCTCCGATGACAGCAAGCACTACACCTTCGCCGGTTGGGTAGACAGCAACGGCAAGGCCGCAAATCTGGAAAATATCAAGGCAGATCTGAAGGTCTATGCCTCCTTCACCGCCGAATACCACCATTTTACCATCACCACAGAGAAGGAACCCACCTGCTCCGCAGAAGGCACCGAGCGTTATTCCTGTGCCTGTGGCAAGACCTATACGGAGTCCATCCCCACAACAGACCACAAGACCACTGTTGCCAACGCCGTAGCTCCCACCTGTACCGATAGGGGCTACAGCGGTGATCAGGTCTGCACCCTCTGCGGTGTGACTACGGAAAAGGGCTCTGTCCTCCCCGCCATTCCCCATACTCCTGTCATTGACAAGGGCTACGCCTCCACCTGTACCGCTACCGGTCTCTCCGACGGCTCCCACTGCGGCTCCTGCGGTGTGATCCTGGAACAGCAGACCCTTCTCCCCTTGGCAGACCACAGCCCCGAAACCGTCCCCGGGAAAGACCCCGCCTGTCTCTCCTCCGGCCTGACGGAAGGCAAGATCTGCTCTGTCTGTCATACCGTTCTGGTGGCACAAACCGCCATTCCCCGTCTGGGTCACAGCTATACCTACACCGATCTGGGAGATACCCACAAGGGAACCTGCACCCGTTGCCAAAAGACTACCACCGCCTCCCACAGCTATGCAAACGGCACCTGTATCTGCGGTGCCAAGGCGCAGTCTCAGCCTACGATCGACAGCTCTATCACCATAAACCACACCTTGGATCTGGCAAGTGATATTTCTGTTAACTTTGCTGTCAAGGCCTCTCTGTTGGAGGATTATGTAAACCACTACTTAGAAGTGGAGATCCCTGTTTACACAGACAATGCCCTGACAGGTAGCAGAACCGTGACCATCGAACCCACCCTCAACAAGGGCTATTACTACTATACCCTTACGGGTCTCACCGCCATCCAAATGAATGATGTTGTCACAGCTCGGCTGTATATGGAAAAGGAGGGACAGACCTTTGTCTCCGCCCCGGATACCTACAGCATTGCACAGTATGCCTATGCACAGTTGGATAAAACCGCCGCTTCCCAAAAGCTGAAAGCCCTCTGTGCCGAACTTCTCCGCTACGGCAAGGAAGCACAGCTCTTTAAGACTTACCGTACAGATGCCCTCGCCGATAGCAAAATGACCGACACCCACAGAGCATACCTCAGTGATGCAGAGGCCGTTACCTTCGGCAATACCGACGAGATCCTCTCCGACCTGACCACTCCTCAGATCACATGGGCAGGTAAGGCTCTGAATCTGGAATCCAAGGTAGCTGTCAAATACATCTTCAATCTGAACAGCTACAGCGGAAATGTGGAAAACCTGATCCTCAAGGTGCGTTATGTAAACCACTTGGGCGTAAGTGCAGAAGTGATCCTGACCGATCCTCAGGTCTACGATCTGTCTAAGGGTCGTTATGCCTTCAGTTTTGACGGACTTCTGGCGGCAGAGCTTCGCTCCACCATCGAAGTAGCCATCTATGAGGGAGAGACCCGGTTGTCTCAGACCCTCCGTTACAGCCCCGATACCTACGGCAACGGCAAGAACGGTCAGCTCTTGACCCTGTGTAAGGCTCTCTTCGCCTACTCCGATGTAGCAAAGGCCTTCTTCGCCTAACCCCTCCTCCCGGGAAGCCGGCGGCTCCCCCATCTTAGCCCTGTTGCCAAGTTGGTAAAGACCCTTGCCTCTCCAATGGGAGAGGTGCCGCGACTGCGGCGGAGAGGGCAGTAGGGGGCGGCAAATTCGTAGTGAGTTCGTAGTAGGCAGAGAAGTGGATGGTACTTCCTCTGACTGACTGTGCATAATGAAAGTCCCTACTGCCCTCTCAGTCGCCTAAAGGCGACAGCTCTCCCAGAGGGAGAGCCAAGAGACTCTGCGGACTTGAAAACAGACCGATAAACTGTGATTTGGCGTTCAAATTCCTGTTTATCGGTTTGCTTTTGCACAACTTACCCCATCTGTTCGTAGGGGAGACCTGTGGTCTCCCGGTGTAGGAACTGAAAATTTGAACATTCTACCGTTCAAAATCACTGTTCTCTCTTCAAAACAGACGGGCGACCACAGGTCGCCCCTACGGTGAGATACGATGGTTTATGCATCAAACAGCTCCATAAACTGTGATTTATCGAAGCGATTATCGTACCATACTGTTGCGAAGCGACACAAAAAGTCGATACGAAAAAAGGAATCGACAAGAGCGGGGCGCCGGGAGGGGGTCCGGGGGGAGGGC
>JAZOXB010000050.1:0-7567 GCA_045659585.1 Faecousia sp.
AAACGACACCACCGGGGTAACGAGCCGGTGAAACCCTCAGCGCCTCCCCCGGTTTGCTTCTTTGGTTCGTTTCTTGTCAAATAACAAGAAATGAACGCCCCCGGCAGGGAGCAAACCAATACCGAGTCATAAATTCTCCTTATTTTTTGTCGTATTTCGTAAGTTTGGCAAGCCAAAAGGTACCCATGATCCTCTAAACTCTCCTGCTAACTCCCAGCCCCTACTGCCCTCTCAGTCAGCTACGCTGACAGCTCTCCCAAAGGGAGAGCCAAGGGCCTTTACCAACTTGGCAACAGTGTCGATTTCGGGACATTTTGGGGCAGACAGAGGACGCCTGCCCCAACGGGTTCTATCCATAGATTTTCGTAATATGATCCGGACAAACAGCGCGATAAACGGGAATTTGAAGATTATAGGCGTTAGCGATTTAGGATAGAGGTTTTATACTCGCTGGGAGTCATATTGGTAAAGGATTTAAAGCACTTGGAAAAATACTGAGGATTATCAAAGTGTAAGAGATCCGAGATCTGAGCCATGTTGCAGTTACCCTCACGGATCAGGCGTTTGGCTTCGTTGATCTTCAGACCGTTGTAGTATTTGATAATACCGCTTTTGCGATACTGGGAGAACAACTGTTTTACCGTGCTTTCGCTCTTTCCCACTGCGGCGGCAATGTCCCCAACGGTGAGTTTTCCGTATACATTATCCTGTAGGATATCCAAGATCTCCTTTACGGGATAGGGCACATCCACACCATCGATGAGATAGCTTCTGCGTTGGTTCTTGGTCACAACAGAGGTATTCCGAGACAGCTTGATCAGGAATATCTCCAACAGATTCTTGGTCATCTGGCTACTGCCGAAGGGAGCCCCCTTGATCCGTTCCAGCTTCTGTAAAAGGGGATTCTTTTCATCCACCAGTTTAAAGCAGGACAAGCCTTCCTCAAACAGAGTAGAAAGCAAGCTTTTCTCCTCGGGGCTGAGGCGGAATATCTTGCCCTCGAAGTCTTTCATGGCTCTGCTGTGGCACTCAAAGGTCAAAATACTCACATTGGGAGCCGTCCGATGGTCACCGGAAAGATTATGGAATTCATTAGGCTTGTGGAAGGTCATTTCTCCGCTTTTCAGAACAAATTTATTCTTATCCGCAGTGCAGAGCATTTCCCCCTTGTCGATATAGACCATTTCCCAAAAGTCATGGCTTTCTCCCTCGTAAGAAAAGTTCTTGGAGAACTCCATATAGAAGATGGTAATGATCTTTTCCACATTGAAAACCCTTTCAAAACCAACTCTTGTAAAATTATCTTGCACGGAATTGCCCTCCTGTCTGATTTTACACTTATTATAACCGATTTTACACTCCAACGCAAGGCCTTGATTGTTATAATAGATTATATAAAATCTACAAAATATTACCAAAAAGGAGGACGAATTATGTACACTGTTCTGGTAATCTCCTGCCACCCCGATGATATGGAGATCGCCTGTGCCGGCACCCTGCTCAAATGCAAGGAGCGAGGAGATCGTGTAGTCATCTGCCACCTGTCCAGTGGCAACTTAGGTCACGAGATCATTCCCCCCGACGAATTGACAGTTATGCGAGCCAAAGAGGTGGAACGTTCCGCGGAGTTAGGCGGTTTTGAGGTCATTCACTCCAGCTTTGACGATCTGGCCATTTACGACAACAACAAAGAGGCTCGTGATAAGGTCGTAGATGTCATTAAGTCCGTTGATCCCGACTTCATCATCACCCACGATCCCAACGACTATATGCCGGATCATAACGCCGTATCCCGTCTGGTATTCGATGCCAGCTTTACCGCCACCCTGCCCAACTACCACACCAAGGTGCCGGGTCACGCTCGTATGGTTCCCATCTACTACATGGATACTCTCTGCGGTGTCAACTTTAACCCCACAGAGTATGTAGATGTGACCCCCTACATCGACAAGAAGCTGGAAATGCTGGAATGCCACGAATCCCAGATCGTCTGGATGCGTGATCATGACCACATTGATTTCCCGGATATGGTTCGCACCTGTTGCCGTTACCGCGGTTTCCAGTGCGGTGCCGACTATGCCGAGGGCTTCAAACAGTGCCAGGTCTATCTGAAGGGCACAACTAAGAGATATTTACCCTAATCACCCTAATCAATACAAAGGAGATTATTTACTATGGATTTCAATTCTACCGTTAAGGGCTCTGCATTAGAGGGCTTCTACCCCGCAGGTTGGGACTTTGCTAAGATCGACGCTTGCATCGACACTCCCGACAGCATCACCACCCATCAGGCTCATTGGAACGACAATTTCACCCCCATTAAGTGCGACAATCTGGAAGAGTTCAACACCTACATGGGTCACGAGATCGCTCTGCAGATCAAGCTGGCCAAGGATCGTGGGGAAAAGATTGCATTCATCCTCCCCGTAGGTCCCATGGGCATGTACAAGTGGGTCGTCTACTTCCTGAAAGAATGGAAGATCTCCTGCGAACATGTCTACACCTTCAACATGGACGAGTGGGCAGACGGCGAAGGCAACACCCTACCTTCCGAGAATCATGGCTCCTTCCAGTACGCTATGGAAAACGCTCTGTTCAATCCTCTGGGTGAACTGACCGTTCCCAAGGATCAGAGAAACTTCGCAACCAAAGAAAATCTCCCCACCTATCCCGAAAAGATCAACGCCCTCAAGGCAGAAGGTGCAAAGCTGGTTCTGGTATACGGCATCGGCAGAATGTGCCACATTGCTTTCTGGGAGCCCACCTTTGCAGAGGATTATGCTACCGCCGCTGAGTGGGAAGCCGCTCCCTACCGCATCGGTGCCAAGATCCATCCCCTCACTGTGGAGCAGAATGCACTGACCAGCTTCAAGTCCAGAACTCCCCTGGTTCCCTGCAGAGCCAACACCATCGGCCCCGGCCTGTTCCTGAAGGCTGATTACGCCATCGGCGGTGCCGACGGCACTCTGGGCAGAGGCATGCAGTGGCAGGGTCTGTCCCTGTGGATGACTCTCCGCCATGAGAAAACTCCTTGGATCACCTCTTCCTATATCCCCACTCTCCCCGGAAGACTCTTCTTCCTCAGCGAGCTTGCAGGTCCTCTGGAAGCCGAGTGCAACTAATATGACTACGGTCAACAAGTCCGGCATTGCCCTCTGTGGCAATCTGCTGGTGGATCAGATCAATGTGATCCGTGCTTACCCCAATGCAGGGGAACTGACCAAGATTGTCGGCCTTGACAAGGCCGTTGGCGGTTGTGTTCCCAATGTTGGTATCGACTTGAAAAAGATTTGCCCCTCCCTCACCGTCCGCGCCATGGGTAACATCGGTGGCGATGACAACGGCGCTTATATTAAAGAAGTCCTTTCCCGCGAGGGTCTGGATCTCTCCGGTGTCAAAGTCGTAGATGATGCCACCAGCTTTACACAGGTCATGTCCATCCCCGGTGGTCAGAGAACCTTCTTCACCTATGCAGGTGCAGACGGAAGTCTGTGCGCAGAGGATCTGGATTTTTCTGAGGATCCTCCTGCGATCCTCCATTTGGGCTACTTCCTTCTGCTCAAGAAGGTAGACGAGGGTGAGGGCCTGCGGATCCTACAGAAGGCCATAGAAGCCGGTGTAGAGACCTCCATCGATCTGGTCAGTGAGAATTCCGACAGATATAGCTTAGTCCTTCCCTGTCTCCCCTACACGGACTACCTGATCATTAACGAATTGGAAGCCGGAAAGCTGACAGGAACGGCTCCTGTCCCGGAACTGCTCCCCCTTATAGCCATGAAGCTAAAGGAACTTGGTGTACGGAAAAAAGTCATTATCCATATGCCGGAGCGAGCCATTTGTTGCTCCGAGGAAGGACTTACCGTAGTTCCCTCTTACGAGGTTCCCGGTGAATACATCGTCGGCACCACCGGTGCGGGAGATGCCTTCTGTGCAGGTGCTCTGTATGCCATTTACGAAGGCAGAACAGATAAGGAAATTCTGGAATTCGCCTCTTCCACCGCCGTAGCCGCACTGAGTAGTGCCGATGCTACAAGCGGCCTGAGAACCGAGGCAGAGATCATGGAATATTGCAAACAATTTAGGAGAAAAGAATTATGTTAGTCAATTTAAACGATATCCTCCCCAAGGCGCAAGCGGAGCATTATGCCGTTGGTCTGTTTAACACCACAGACACGGATATGCTGGAAGCCGTCATTTCCGCCGCCGAGGAGCTCCGTTCCCCCGTTATTATCGGCACTGCCGAGGTTCTCCTCCCCGCAGGAGAGCTGAAGCTGATCGCCCCCTCCATCATTGCCGCCGCAAAGCGTGCAACTGTCCCCGTAGTTGTTCACTATGACCACGGTCTTACCTTTGACCGTTGCATGGAAGCACTGCAGTTGGGCTTCTCCTCTGTTATGTTTGACGGCTCCGCAGGGGATTACGACAAGAATATTGCTGACACCTGTGAGATCGTAAAGATCGCTCATTCCTTCGGTGCCAGTGTGGAAGGCGAGATCGGTCATGTCGGTCAGGCCTCCACCGAGGACAATCTCCACACCGATATGTACACCACCGCCGACGAGGCAGAAGCCTATGTTAAGGCTACGGGAGTAGATGCTTTGGCAATCGCCATCGGCACTGCCCACGGTGTTTATAAGACCAAGCCCCAGCTGAACTTAGAGCGTCTGTGTGAGATCCGTCAGCGGATCGATACACCTCTGGTTCTCCACGGTGGCAGTGGCCTCAGTGATGATGATTTCCGCAACACCGTCCGCGACGGTATCGCAAAGATGAACATCTTCACAGATCTGTGTCTGGCAGGCAATCGTGCTATGGAAGACGGCCTGAAGCAGGGACTTGCCTATCTGGATATTCGCAACCTGAAGGTCAAGTACATGAAGGAAGTCGTTATGAACAAGATCCGCCTCTTCGGATCGGAAAATAAAGCCTAAAGGAGGTTCGTCTAATGAAGAAAGTCAGATGGTGTATCATCGGAGCCGGTGGTATTGCTGACCGCCGTTCCATCCCCGGTATGCTCTTAGATCCTCAGAATGAGATCGTTGCCGTTATGGACGCTGTTCCCGCAGTAGCTCAGAAGGTTGCCGAGAAGTACGGCTTTGCCAACTACTTCTCCGATGCAGAGGAAATGCTCAAGGCTGTTGAGTCCGACGCAGTGTATATTGCAACTCCCGTTTTCTGCCACTACGAACAGGCTATGCTGGCTCTGAAGTACGGCCGCAATGTATTCATGGAAAAGCCCATTACCCTCAGCTACAAAGAGGGCAAGAAGCTCCTGGATGCCTTTAAGAAGGCAGGCAAGCAGCTCATGATCGGCTACATGATGGGTCACCACAATCTCCATGTCAAGGCTCGCAACCTGATTGCAAGCGGCGGCATCGGTGATGTAAACCTCTTTAAGCTCCAGTTTACCTGTTGGTATCCCGATATTCCCGGTGCTTGGAGACAGACCAAGGCTTACAGCGGTGGCGGCGCCATTATGGACCTTGCCGTTCACTGCATGGAGCTGTTCACCTCCATTACAGGTGAGGATTTCGCAAAGTGCACCGCATACTTTACCACCAAAACCTTCAACTACGAAGTCGAGGACTCCGCCGTCATTACCTTCAAGTCCGAAAAGGGCATCTTGGGTCACATTGACGTCAACTTCAATGTTCCCGACAATGCCGCTACCGGCAAGATGGAAATCTACGGCACCGCAGGTAGCATCATTACCGAAGGCACCCTCTCTCAGGAAGAGGGCGGCAAGATGAAGTACATCTACTCCCCCCAGGGTGACTACGAAGCTCAGCAGCAGCGTGTCATCGGCAAGCCCCAAACCTTCTACGGTAAGGGCGGCAATATGTACACCAAGCAGTTTGCGGCCTTCAACAAGCTGATCCTCAAGGGTGAGTTGGATTATACCAACGCAGAACGCGCTCTCCGCATTCAGGAGCTGTGCGACCAAATGTATAAGAATAACAATTATTAATAAAAGAAAGGCGTGAATTAAATGGCAAAGTCTACTGATTTCCGTTACAACACAGGTGCGACCCGTGTCCCCTGGCCCGCAGTTGGTGAGAACTACAACAAGGAAGATCTCATGGCTGTTATCCGCTTCCTCATGAAGGGCGAAGGCCCCGAGTACGAAGCCGCCATCAAGGCTGTTGAAGCCGAGGTAGAAAAGCTGGATAAGCTGTCTACCCCTCCCGGAAAGCTGTCCCTCGGCCCCAATGTTGAGGCTTGTGAGGCCGCTTGCGACGCATACCTGAAAACCAGCGGTTCCACCTTTGTAGCCAACGCTACCGCAGGCTTCGAGATCGCATACAAGTATGCAAACCTTCAGGCCGGTGACGAAGTCATCGTTCCCGCTATCACCTTTATTGCTACCATGGCATATCCCCTGTCCGTAGGTGCCAAGCTGGTCTTTGCAGATCTGGATCCCCGTACCTGCAACATGGATCCCAAGGATGTAGAAAAGAAGATCACCCCCAAGACCAAGATGATCGTTCCCGTTCACATCGGTGGCTATCCCTGCGACATGGATGCTATCATGGAGATCGCTAACAAGCATAACATTCTGGTTCTGGAAGATGCCGCACATGCTTTCGGCGCTATGTACAAGGGCAAGATGATCGGCACCATCGGTCATTTCGGCGCATTCAGCTTCCACGAAGTCAAGAACTGCACCTCCTTCGGCGAAGGCGGTATTGTCTGCACCAATGTAGATGCATTCCGTCCCTACATGAAGCGTTCCCGTTTCTTCGGTTGCAACTTCGACACTCCCATTAAGAACTGGCTCTACGACGTCAATGCTATGCCCGGCAAGTATGGCCCCTTTGTTGCCCTGAACAGCTCCACTACCGAGATCCAGGGTCTGGGCCTGAAGCTCCAGGTCGAGCGTTACGAGAAGATCCTTGCAGAGCGTAAGGCCGCCGCTGAGTATGTCACCAAGCGTCTGGAAGGCAACCCCGCCATCATTCCTCAGGATATTAGCAACCCCGATGTTGTCCCCACCTATCACCTGTATCTGCTGGAAATCGATCCCGCTAAGGCCGGTGGCGATGTACAGACCCTGAAGGCAAAGCTCACCGAGAAGGGTGTTACCAACATTCCTCACTTCGGACCTCTGTTCCATTTCGACATCCTCAAGACCTTCGGCTATGACATGGACGAGATCGCAAAGACCTGCCCCGTCTGCGAAGATCTGTTTAACAACCGTTTCACCCACCTGCCCATCTACGGTCTGTCCGGAGAGCAGCTGGAATACATGTGCGACGCCATTCTGGAATCCGTCGCCGAAATGCAGGCCGGCAAGTAATTGCCCAAATGCAGTGACCCGATTCCCTCATATTAGGGAAATCGGCATCCTCAATCACCCCACGGGGACTGCAAATGCAGTCCCCTTTTTTCTTATGCAAAAAGCCGACAAGTCAAAACTTGTCGTTTCAAATCACAGTTTATCGCTCTGTTTACCAAATCAGAATCAGCCCTTGCCTCTCCAATGGGAGAGGTGCCCCGAATGGGGCGGAGAGGGCAGTAGGGATTACCCCTAAAGTACCGAGTTCGTAGGATGATGGGCAGAAAACAG
>JAZOXB010000051.1:0-2371 GCA_045659585.1 Faecousia sp.
GAAAACATAGAAATAGGGATTTTCCGTAGTGGAAGCGATCAAGGTGATCTTGCCGTTTTCGATATGCTCTAAAAGAGACTGCTGTTGCTTTTTGTTAAAGGACTGGATCTCGTCCAAATACAGCAGGATCCCGTTAGGAGCCATAAAGGTATCCAACTGGGCTACGATCTCCCGAATGTCCGCGGTTGATGCCGTGGTGGCATTGAGCTTATAGAGTTTTCGTTGGGTGGCATTAGCAATGATATTGGCAACGGTGGTCTTACCTGTACCGCTGGGGCCATAGAAGATCAGGTTGGGGACTCTGCCGGAGTCGATCATGCGGCGGAGCATTTTTCCTTCTCCCAGAATTTCTTCTTGCCCGTAGACTTCGGATAAATTTACGGGTCTGAGCTCGTCCGCTAAGGGCTGATACATAGGATGTAGCCACCTCCTTCGTGTTTTTCTCTATCATACTATGAAATGATAAAAAATGCAATGAAAATGAGCATTTATTTTTCAATAACCACTTGAAAAAAATAAAAACTCAGGATATGATATAAAGAGACAAAACTGCAAGGAGGCAATTATGAGTCAAAATATGATGTGGGCTCTTGTAAAAGAGAAGCCTGAGGAAGGTCTGTGGATGAAGCAGGTTCCTGTTCCCGAGGTAGGCCCCAATGATGTGAAGATCAAGATTCGCAAGACCGCTATCTGCGGTACGGATGTCCATATTTACCAGTGGAATACCTGGGCGCAGAACACCATTCCCGTAGGTATGACCGTAGGTCATGAATATGTGGGTGAGGTCGTGGAGGTCGGTGCCGGTGTACAGGGCTTTAAGATCGGCGACCTGGTTTCCGGCGAAGGCCATATTACCTGCGGCAAGTGCCGTAACTGTCTGGAAGGCCATAAGGAAAACTGTAAGGATGCCAAGGGCGTCGGTGTCAACCGTGACGGTGCCTTTGCACAGTATCTGGTGATCCCTTCTTCCAATGTATGGCCCTGCCATCCCAATATTCCCGAAGAACTGTATTCTATTTTCGATCCCTTCGGCAATGCCACTCATACGGCTCTGTCCTATGATATGCTGGGTGAGGACGTTCTCATTGCCGGTGCCGGTCCCATTGGCATTATGGCAGCTGCCATTGCTAAGTTCTCCGGTGCCCGTCATGTAGTAGTTACGGATATGAACCCCTACCGTCTGGAACTGGCAAAGAAGCTGGGTGCAACCCGTTGTGTCAACCTGACAGAAGAAAAGCTTCCCGATGTCATGAAGGAGATCGGTATGACCGAGGGTTTCGACATCGGTCTGGAAATGTCCGGTAGTCAGATTGCCCTGAACGATATGCTCCACAATATGAAGCACGGTGGCAATATTGCCCTGCTGGGTCTCCAGAGAACGGATGCAAAGGTCGACTTGGAAACCGTGATCTTTAACGGCCTGAACCTGAAGGGTATCTATGGTCGTAAGGTTTGGGACACCTGGTATAAGATGTCTACCATGGTACAGGCAGGCTTGGATATCAGTCCTGTGATCACCCACCGTTTCCCCATTCAGGATTGGCAGAAGGGCTTTGACGCTATGATTTCCGGTCAGTCCGGAAAGGTCATTTTAGATTGGTCTACATTGGAGGGTTAAATCATGGCAAGAAAGAATGACATTCTCAGCATTTATACAAAGGAAGTAGAGGCTATCCGTGAGGCAGGTCTCTTTAAGGGGGAAGCTCCCTTCGTATCTCCTCAGGGTTCCCGTGTTAAGATGGCAGACGGCAGAGAACTGCTGTGCATGTGTGCCAACAACTATTTGGGCCTGGGCGATAATCAGAGACTCATCGATGCCGCAAAGAAGACCTATGACGAAAAGGGCTACGGTGTAGCTTCTGTCCGCTTTATCTGCGGTACTCAGGATATCCACAAGACTCTGGAACAGAAGATCTCTGCATTCTTGGACACAGATGATACCATTCTGTATTCTTCCTGCTTCGATGCAAACGGCGGTCTCTTTGAGACTCTGCTGACGGCACAGGATGCAGTCATCAGCGACGAGCTGAACCACGCTTCTATCATTGACGGTGTCCGTCTGTGTAAGGCTATGCGTTATCGCTATAAGAACAACAATATGGAAGATCTGGAAGCACAGTTGCAGGCTGCTGATGCAGCGGGCGCTCGCATTAAGCTCATTGCAACCGACGGCGTTTTCTCTATGGACGGCATCATCTGCAATCTAAAGGGCGTTTGCGATTTGGCAGACAAGTACAATGCACTGGTCATGGTTGACGACAGCCATGCTGTTGGCTTCGTTGGTGCTCACGGTCGCGGTACTGCAGAACACTGCGGCGTAGAGGGTCGTGTAGATATTATTACCGGCACTCTGGGCAAGGCTCTGGGCGGC
>JAZOXB010000052.1:0-13568 GCA_045659585.1 Faecousia sp.
CCAATACCCCTGTGGAGATGCTGTCCGAGGATCAACTGTTCTGGTGGCCCGGCCGATATGGTGAAGAACTGACGACTCTAAACGGCTACGGCTTATATAATCTTTACGACCAATCCGGATTCTTCTCCATGATGGATAACTAAATAGAAGCTGCACTGTATGGACGATGACCGTTCATGCAGTGCATTTTTTAAGGGAACGCTAACAGTTTTTCATATATATTGGAGATTTATTGACAATTTCTTGTGGGTATGGTATAAACAAAGTATAAGGACAGAAATACAGGAAAGGAAAAGGTATCTATCAATGAAGAAGACCGATCAAAAATATGAAGCCCTATTCACCCCTTGGAAGATAGGAAATGTAGAGATCAAAAACAGGATCGTCATGTGCCCCATGGGAGGCACGTCTCTCTTCGGCTGGTTTGAACTGACAGGTTGCGGCTTTGATAAGGAGGCTGCAAAGCTGTTCTTAGAACGAGCAAAGAACAATGTCGGCTTGATCATCCCCGGTATTGCTCCCTTGAGAGATACCTTCTGGGGAAAGTGGCTGTGGCAGAATCCCAAGATGTTCAAAGAACTGAAAACCTTTATGGACGAGATTCATAAGACGGGAGCAAAGCTGTTCATTCAGCTGACTGCCGGTATGGGCCGTTCTTGGGCTATTACCGAGTTGGTTGCTCCCTTACATAAGAACAAGTTCACCCGAACTCTCATTAAGCCCATTATAGACACATCCCACGAGCTTGCATCCCCGTCCTCCCAGCCCGCTCGCTGGGCACCTGATATTGAGTGTCCCGAAATGACCAAGGAACAGATCCATGAGATCATTGAGGCTTTTGCCAAGACGGCAGCCCTCTGTAAGGAAGCCGGTGTGGACGGTGTAGAAGTCCATGCTGTGCATGAAGGATATCTCTTGGATCAGTTTGCCATTTCTTTCTTTAATAAGCGTAAGGATGAATACGGTGGTAGCTTTGAAAACCGCTATCGTTTCGCTGTAGAAGTCGTCAAGGCAATTAAAGAATCCTGCGGAAAAGAGTTCCCCGTATCCCTCCGCTATTCCGTGGAATCCAAAATGAAGGGGTTCTGTAAGGGTGCTATGCCCGGAGAGAAGTATACGGAAGTTGGCCGTAATATGGAAGAATCGGAAAAGGCTGCAAAGTATCTCCAAGATGCAGGTTACGATATGCTCAATGCAGATAACGGAACCTATGATTCTTGGTACTGGGCTCATCCTCCTATGTATATGCCGGAAAACTGCAACTTAGAGGATGTTGCTCACATTAAGAAGTTTGTGGATATTCCTGTAGTCTGTGCCGGCAGAATGGATATGGAAACCGGTGCAAAGGCAGTGGCAGATGGCCGAATCGATGCAGTTGGCGTTGCCCGTCAGTTCTTAACAGATCCTCAGTGGATCACTAAGCTGATTGAAGACCGGCTGGAGGATATTAAGCCCTGCATTTGCTGTCATAGCGGTTGCTTTAATTTCTCTTCCTCCAAGGGGCATGCCAATACCCAAGATCTGACGGATACCATGGGTCTTGCCCGTTGTGCACTGAATCCCGAAACCATGCAGTCTAAGAAATATGCCGTAAAGCCTGCTAAGAAAGCAAAGAAAATTGCCATCATCGGTGGCGGTATCGGCGGTATGGAAGCAGCCATCCTTTGTGCAAAGCGTGGGCACAAGGTTACCTTGTATGAAAAGTCTAACCGTCTGGGTGGTGTATTTGTTGCAGCAGCGGCTCCTTCTTTTAAGGAAAAGGATAGAGAACTCATTACATGGTACATCCGCGAACTGTCCAAGCTGCCCATTACGGTGAAGCTGAACGAGGAAGTTAAGGACATCACTGCACTGGATGCTGATGAGATCATTGTTGCCACCGGTGCAAAGGCAAAACGGATCCCCGTTAAGGGTGCGGATACTGCTGTAGAGGCAGTGGATTACCTCTTGGGGAATAAAACGGTTGGAGATCGTGTTGTGGTGATCGGTGGTGGCCTGACAGGCTGTGAGATCGCCTATGACTTGTATCTCCAAGGAAAGAAGCCCATGATCGTAGAAATGCAGGATGACCTGATCACTACCAAGGGTGTATGTTTGGCAAATACCAGCTATCTCCGAGATTTCTTTGAGACAAACAAGGTTCCTGTTTATTTGGAAACCTCTCTATCCGAGATCGGAAAGGGAAAGGTGACCCTGAAGGATAAAACGGGGAAAGCCTTTACGGTAGACACAGATTCCGTCATTCTGTCTGTTGGATATAACCCTGCTCCCATAGCAGAAAAAGGCAGACATATCCATGTCATCGGTGATGCTGCTAAGGTGGGAAATCTCCGCTCTGTCATTTGGGGTGCATGGGATATTTGTATGAAGCTGTAAAAAGGAGACAGTGCTATGATCTTGACAAAAGAACAAGAAGCCATTCTCAATGGCCAAAAAGGCGAGACACTTGCTAAGGTTATGAAAACCTTAGTCAAGTACGGTGATGCCTTTGAAGCAGAAAAGCTGGTGCCTATTACTTCTAAATATAACCACCTTGTAACATCCTTTGGACTAAAAGTTATGTCTCCGGTGTATGATCTGATGCAACAACTTCTGGATGCAGATGTGGCATCCGAGCAGAAGTTTTCCGTAGATCCCCGTCCGCTGGATAAAAACGTTCCTGCCAATTTTCTCCAGAACTTGATTTTTAAGAAATTCATGTACACCAAGCAGGACTTCTATGAGGGTCAGTTGGAAAAGCTGGGACTGATGAACGAAAAGGCCTTTACCTGTACCTGCTATATGGACGAGGTGGGAAACAAGCCGAAAAAGGGTGAGATCCTGTCTTGGGCAGAATCCAGTGCAGTTGTCTATGCAAACTCTGTTCTGGGAGCAAGATGTAACCGTAATTCCGGTATCATCGATATTATGGGATCCATTGTTGGATATGTACCTTATTTCGGTCTCCTGACCGACGAAGGAAGAAAAGCCACTTGGGTCGTAAGGGTACAGACTACCAAAAAGCCTGAGGCACAGCTTCTGGGTTCCGCCATCGGTATGAAGGTTATGGAGGATGTTCCCTATATTGTAGGCTTGGATAAGTGGCTGGGAACAGAACTCAATGACAGTGCTTGTGCTTACCTGAAGGACTTTGGCGCGGCAACAGCCTCTAACGGCGCAGTAGGCCTTTACCATGTGGAAAACCTGACACCTGAAGCCTGCGAACTGGGAAAGAGTCTCATTGTACCGGGAGCAAAGGAATATATCATAGACGACAAGGAACTGGAACGGGTGCAGAAGGGATACCCCGTGATCTGGAAAAATCCCGATGCCAAGCCCAAGCTTTGTTTCATAGGTTGCCCCCATCTCTCTCTGGAGCAGCTAAAGGATTGGACAGAAAAGCTGGAAACGAGTCTTAAAAAGACGGGAAAGAAAAAGGTTACCATTCCCACTGTGTTTACAGCAGCCCCAGGTGTGCTGGAGGCCTTTGAAAAGACAGACTACGCACCCAGACTAAAGGCAACCGGAGTCATTACCTCCTATATCTGTCCCCTGATGTATATGAACAATCCTTTGTGTAAGAAGGTTCCTGTTATTACATCTTCCAACAAGTTGCGTACTTATACCAGTGCCAGATATTATACCGACGGAGAAATTCTGGATATCATTACGGGAGGGAAGAAATCATGAAAAAGTTTCAAGGAAGAGTGATCACTCCCGGAGAAGTCACTGCCGAAGCGGTTGTAACCACAGAAGGGTTTAACACCCTTGCATCTCTGCAAATGGCACTGCAGTTCGGGGATAAGGAAGTCAAGTGCGGCGACCAGAGCAACAAGGAACTCTATGGCAAGCCCCTTTTAAACAAGGCTCTGTGTTTGCCCCAAACCATTGGCTCCACTACAGGTGGCTTGGTGCTCTATTGTGCCTGCTCTATGGGAAAAAACCCTGCCTGTATGCTGTTTTCCGGACACATCGACTCTCTGGCCGCAGCGGGAGCGGTTCTGGCGGACGTATGGGTCAAGGGTGTTAACATGCCTGTTGTAGACTCCTTGGGAGAGGAATTCCTGTCCTATGTTAAAGACGGTATGACCATTCAGGTGAAGGCTGACGGTATTGTTGAGGTTTCCGACTAAGAAAAGATAAAAATATGAAAAAATTGAAATCGTTGCAGATCCCTCCTGTGATCTGTTTACACTGAAAGGTGCAGACGATTCTTCTGCTTCCATAATAGAAAGGGGCTAAAAATATGTTGTTTGAAAGAATAAAAGGCCTTGTAGATGAAGCAAAAACCACATTGAATCAACTAAAAAATGGGGAAGAGGATGTGGTTTTGGAAAAATTAAAGGGTGTTGCAGAGAATGCAAAGGGTACTGTTAAACATTGTTTAGGGCAAGAAAGCGTTGAGGATGTTATTGCAAGGAAGGAAAAAGAGAAGGTTGCTAATTTAAAAAAAGCTCCCCAAATACTTGCCGGCGACTTTAGAGACAAGGGAAAGTCTTACAAGTTTTATATCAACAATGATTACAAAAAGCCCTATACCCAAAGTCAATGGTTGGATTTGTATAAAGAATTGTCCGCCAATGACGATCCTCAAGCCCTTTCACCTATGTATAACGCTATTGTTGTAGATCAATCTGGGTACTATATACGCAGAGGATTGGAGTTGATGCCACGGATTTACCCTGTTAGATTCGAAGAGGGGCGGGGTGACGAAATTGACGCTGACTTCGTCTTTGATCCTTATACATACCACAAGAAAGAACAATCTTCAACCTCGTCCTACAGAGGCAGTAGCAGTTATATGAGCTCGTCGGTAGGATCTACATCCGGTTATACGGCACAGCCGTCTCAGAGTAAGCCGGCCGGTCCCAAGCCGCTATATCCTTGGGAACGAGCCCAGTTGAATGGTGCCCAGCGTAGCTATGAAAAAGCAGCAAGCGATGCAGCGAAGAATCCCACAAGTATGAATGTGGCTGCTGAAAAGAGAGCTTATGCCGAATACATGCGTGTTTTGGCTCAATATGGCGGTCGCCAATAGTGTACACTTCCGAATAACATAGCTCCGATCCCTGTTGCAGAAACTGCAGCAGGGGTCGGAGTTTTTAGCTTTATTTGGAAATTTGGGATAGAATCGTAGGATCCATGATCTTATGATCCTCGGCAAAGAGAAGAACTTTCGATATGATCTCAGCAGTTTTGGGATCCTCGTCTACAAAGGGAAGGAAGAATTTCCCACTGTGTTGGGAGTGGACGGGGAGGACAGGGATCATGGTACCGCCGATCTGATGGACAACACCGCTACCCAGATGGACGGAATATTCTGCAAGGCTGCCCTCGATTATGGCGTGGGTTCCCTCTAAGCGAACATTGGACAGACGGAACATGGGCAGGACAAATTCCAGAATGGCACTACGCATTTCTATGGTGGAGTGGCTTGTTTCGGGATCGACTCCTCCGGCATGGGCGACACTCACTGCCAGATCCACATCTCGCATGACTTCGGAGAAGAGGATATGGGGGACTTGGTTGATCCGCAGAGACTCACCGGTTTTTCGATCTGTGAAGCAGACCCATTCCAAAGTAGGCGCCTCAATATCGGCGGGGGAGAACCAATCGGCCAGAGCGTAGATATGTGCTACGATGTTTTCTTTATAGTAGACTTTTTGCAGACCGTCTTCAATATCCGCTACCCAACGACGACCCTTTAGAGCACCAACGGTCTTTTTGGGCTGAAGCTGATTGCCGGCATAGCGGAGAGAATGGAACAGATTTTCCTCTTCCGGAGTCTTGATGTACAGTTCACGGAAGACCTGCCGGAAGGCTTGGGTGATCCGGTTATCATAGAGATATTTTTGATAGTTTCTCCAGCGGCCTAAACGATACAGGTCGTAAGGGTGTGCAAGGTAGACCTGTGCATCTTTTTCTAAAAGGTGAAGCTCTCCGGCATTATCTGTGAGGCCTTTTTCAGACAGGAAGCCTACATTCTCCCCACTGAGGAGTACCAGATTTTTCAGCATGGGGGCAACTACAGGGTGGGCAGTAAGGGCAGAAAGATCATGGAATAGAAATACGGTACGATCCTCCATAGCTTCCTCAAGGAGTTGTCTGGTGCGGCGGTACTGCTCTGTGAGAGTCTTGACCATGGCGGTCATAGCCACAACGGTTTCCTGCTTCTTAAGTTTTGCAGGGATACTCTTGAGGGGTTTTCCGTCCTTTGTGATTTCCAGGGATGCTTTTCCCCTTTCGTCTATGATGATTTGGAAGGAAGTACCTTCAATAACCTGCTGGTTTAAAAGGTTGCTATGATTCTCTATGACCTTGGCTTCCATGCGGAGGGTCAGGTGCATGGGATCGGTGTAGCCTGCATTGGTGGCAAGGTTTTTCATCGCCATGTCAGCGGCCTTGCTTTCGCTTGCGCTACGCTGGGGACCGAAACGTTTGCTCTCTTTCCGGAAGGCTTGGATAAAGAGATACCGTCTGCACAGGTCTTCTTCATCTCTGAGGGGGATCAGGGCATAGGCCATGAGCAGATCCTTATTCCGCTTTTCGGAGATGGTACCTTCACATTCCTTTGGATCTATTTTTCCGAGGACAGCATCGGCATATTTTCTTGCACGAGTGTGCTTTGCACCGTCGGTAGTGTACTTGGCGGCTTCGTAGATCAGGTTAAATTCTTTTTCATCTATGGATTCATAGGCACTGCGGAACCACTGCACATCAAAGGCACCTAAATACAGTTCCTCGGGAGTCAGGGGCGTATACTGGGCAATCATAGCTTGACGCTTGTTGTCGAAAGCTTCCTTCATATGTGCCATGAAGTAATAGCACACAGAGGAAAAAGCGGGAAGGGTCAGATATTCGCCTACGAGGGGGATCCATTCCGGGGAGAAAAGGGCAGCTTCTATGAGGCGTTTTTCAGATATTTTCTTTCCTGCAAGGGCGGCTTTTAGAGTGTAGTCAGAGTCGTCATTCTTTGGAATGCAGATAGATAACAGGTAGGAGAGAACACCTCTGCGATCTGTGGGATGGCTCCAACTATTGCAAGCATTTCTGTCCAATGTGTCCTTTCCCATAGCAAGGAGAATTTGGACGAGATAGTCTACACCGTAGATCCGATTTATGGAGGAAATGCCCTGGGTATAGACGGTGGGACTGTCTCCGCGGGACAGCTCTGCAGAAAGGATCATAGGGATCAGATCCTCATAAATTTGGACAACAAAAGCAATGAGCTTTTCATCCTCGTCCGTCAAATCCTTTTCTTTCCCTAAAAAGATTTCCAGTAATCTTCCGTCGCGATAGCTCTTGTAGCTATCGTGGGAAGCGATCTCTTTCCCCCGCTCATAGTAAGCCGAACTGACAGTAGTGATCAGCTCCAGGGAATTTTTCAGAGAACTGGGGGATAAGATATAAGTATACAGTTGTGCTTTGCTAAGGATCCCTTCGTAAGCGGCATAGATATAGGCCTTAGGATCTGCGAGACAGACCTCTTTGATCCGATAATCCAGCTGAGAATAAGTCGGGTCGTAGTTGCCGAAAAAGCGAGGCTCCATGGGGGGAGGATCCGGGAATTGGATACGGGCTTCGGCTATGCGCTGTGTAGCAGCAACGGCCAATGGGAAGGTGTGTTTTAGAGTTTCGTCTTTCCTGCATTTTAGCTCTTGGTACAGGAGACGAAGCTGCTTTTGTTTCAGCAGAGGCATCAGACTTTTTCCACTTTGGAAAGCATACTCGTCGGGCAGGGAAAGGATCACCTTGTCTTTGGGAACGCAGCGGATGAACCATAGACTGATGGCGCAGGCCAACCGCGTCAGATCTTCCCGGGGAATAGCTTTGCATAGATCCGTCAGAACAGCTTCTATAACCTCACTGTAGGGGAGCTTCTGGCAATAGACAAAGCCCTTGCCAAAGACCGATTGTAAAAGGGGAATGCAGGCTTCTGTCTCCGAAGTCTTTTCCCGGAAGCCCAAGAAGAGGATCATTGCGGCCAGGAGCCGCTTGTTGGTGATGGAGTTGTTGCGGATCCATTCCTGCCACAGAGGCATAAGAGGAAGGGAGCCGTCCTGTTGCTTAAGATGATAGGCGAATGAGATGTTTCCTAACAGGGTAGTTTCTCCATTGCGACACACAATGGATTCTGTTTTGTGGGCATCGATCCATTTAGAGAGGGAAAGGAGGTCCAAAGCGGCAACAAGGGCCGCGGGACAGGGAGGAAGCTCCGGCGCAGCCTCTTGGAAAGGGGCTTCTGAGGTGTCCGAAAGCATTTCAGGGAGTTTGGATTCCGGGAAATAGGTTGTAAAGGTCTTTAAACAAAGACCGAGGTAGTCCATATCAAAGTTTTTGGGGCAATAGGGCTCTTGAGCAGAAAATAGTTCGGTGCCTTGGGAGGTTTCTTCTGTGGTATTTGGGACAAGACGATCTAACAGGATCTTTTCTTTTGAAGGAAGATCCGGCTCCGTGGCTCTGTCTCTGAGGTGGGATGTGAAAGAATCGGCAAGGGTTTCTCTTGCGGGATTTTCTTTTAGTTGTAGGAGTAGATCCAATGCACCCAGACGAACCTCTTCTTTGTTGCTTGCCAGTAGCCGTGCGAGGCTCTCATGGAGAGGTGCGTCCTCTTGCTTGATCAGGAGAGATAGGACATTCTTGCGGATCTCCGGGTTTTTCAGCCGCAGGAAGTCTTCTGTAGAGCGGTATTCTTCCGGTGTTAGGGAGAGTTTGGAGACGACCTTGAAGGCTTCGTTTCTGGTCAGGCTCTCTTTGTCAGCAAGGCCTTCTATAGCGGTTTTTCGTTGGGTGGGGCTTTGAGGATCGCGGAGTAGGATAGCAAAGCAGGAGGAACGATCATTTGCGGAACAATCCTTCAGGAATCCGCAGGCTTCGTCTATGAGTTCCGATTCTTCGGTCATGGGGGCAAGGGTACAGAGGATCTGGGCGAAGTCGCTCTTGCAGATCGTTGCCTCATACCAAGGGAATACGCAGGGGGAGAAAGTTTTGCTCTTTCCGGAGAATCCGGAAGCGATTTTCTTGATTAGGTCATAATGCTCCCGGATCTCTTCTTTGCTTTGGAACCAGATGCGGTAATCTATGGGACGGCCTTCCTTTAAGGCGCTGTATACGGCATGGTAGCGCAAGGGGAGGAAAAAGGGGAGCCATACAGCAAGGACATCCTCTTGCTGAGAATGATTCTGTAGGACGATCTTTGTGATTTGGTTAGAGATGGTGGGAAGATTCAGATTGTTAGTAAAATAGCCTGCGGCAAGGAGCTGATGCTTTGTGCCCTTTTGAGCCATGGATACGATTTTCGCAATGGCATGGTCTACATCATATACGGCGTAGCTCCACAGGGCAATGTGGATGGCCATAGCATCTTGGGAAGCGAGACACTCTTGCCGAAGTTGTTCCTGTTCCAGGCAATCTACTGCAAGACGGAGACTCTTTCCACTGATTCGATCCAGATCCCGGGTTTCCTCGGTGATGAGACCCAGCCAGGTGCCTACGGCGCGTTTGACAGAGGAGTAGCGGATCAGGTTGTTGTCTGCAATGACCTTGATGATTGTAAGAAAGGCCTCTATGGTGCCGCAATCGGCAGTTTCACAGATGGATTGGCGGAGCCCTTCTTGGAGTCTTGCGGCAAGAAGAAGCTTCCCCAAGAGTTCATGAAAGTCTGTTCTGTGGGAGAGACAGATGCCGTAGAGGAGCGTACGGGTTAGCCGGGTTGTGCTGTTATCCTCTGTTAGGATCCGGGTAACAGCTTCTTCTACAGAGGGATCTCTTTGATCCAAGGCATAGGCTACTTGCCAAGCACTATAGCCGCAACCATGCCCAATGCTTTGCTCTTGGATATAAGCAAGGGCATCCGATGGCAAGTCCTGATTCAGGATCTTATCCAAGGGGGTGTCTATGATGAGACCATTTCCCTTAATATAAGGCCGCAGGATAGAAAGGAGTTTTTCGCTATAGGGACGGTGACCATTCACACGGAAGGGTCTGCGAGTGTAAGAGTCCGAATAGGGATAGTCTGTTAGGTGATCCGCGTAATGGAGCACAAGGGCTCTGTCGCCGGGAGGTACCGCAGCATCTAAGAGCCAACCAAACTTCTCTTCTAATGCGCGAGAGGGAATGGGTGCTGACATGACCGAGTCCAGATCACCACTAAACTTAGGAAAGAGAAAAACATCGGCCTTATTAAAATAGTCCGGATGATGATTTTGGATTTTTTCTTTGATTCTGGTCTCATGCCGACGGAGTTTTTCGGCATACTGTTGTGCAAGGGCCTTTTTTGTTATAGCTTCTGTGAGCTTATCTGCCATGGGATGACCTCCTTTACCACATGCGACCGGAGAGCATGGTGAGTCTGATAAATGTGAGAACTTCCCCTTCTGACAGGGAGAGGGGAGCATGAAGATCTGTGAGTTCTTCCATGCTACGGAACACCCGCACCAACCCATCTTCAATAGCGGACAGGGCGGTTTCTATAGCCTGTGCTTCATGGGGCAGGGTGTCCGTATCATGGACACCAAAGGCGAATTTTCCAATCTCTGACATGGACTCCCACTGTTCGTCGGTTAAGGGAGTGAGGGTAGATCCTTGCTGTCTACGGGCAATGTAGCTTTGGACACAGACCTTTACCATCAGCTCTATAAGCTCCCCGAAGGTTTGGGGAGTATCGGGGAGAACAAAGGGATGGTTTTTTACTTTTTTTGTAAGCTTCCCGGGATTCTTCAAGGCAACAAAAATTTGCAATGACTTTCCGTGTTCCATAAGAGCCTCCTAAATTTTATAAATAAATTATAAGGCATAAGGATTGTTTTTGCAACTACTTTGTTAGACCAAATCTTTTTTACTTATAAAAAGATCCACCCTTTGTCGTGTTATCCCACGATGAAGTGTGGATGTTTTTATACGGTTAGACGATAGGGAAATTAGCGATCTTCGTAGAAGACCTTCATGCCCTTATAGGTCATATAGGTATCCAGCTTGGAGACCAATTCCATGGGAGCGTGCATGGACAGAACGGGAACGCCTGCGTCTACGGTTTCGATGTTGCGGTTTGCCATGTAGCAAGCGACAGTGCCACCGCCGCCCTGATCGACCTTGCCCAGCTCGCCGGTCTGCCAGATGACATCGTTCTTGGCAAAGAGGGTACGGACATAGCCCATGACCTCGGCAGCGGTAAACCATTGCCCGATCTTTCGGTGCAGGAGGGGTCGGAGGGCTTGTGCGGCTTTTGTATTTTGTAGAGGGATCCTTTTTTGAGTTGACAAATGTCGAAACATATACTACAATGAGAGTATATAATAAAATATGAAAATGAAAGGAAGGATACAATATGAAAAAATGGATCGCATTGGTGCTGATTTTGGCACTCCTTGTAGGCATGACCGCTTGCGCGGGGAACAAGGTGGAGCCTACAGAAACCACTACGGAGCCTACCACAGAGCCCACCACACAGCCCCCTGAGCCTACGGCCCATGAGCTGTTCGCAGAAGCGGCAGAGGCCTTGAAGACCGCAGATAATGTGTACATGACCTTCAATGCCAAGGAAACACACAAGGTCTGGCAGGATGAATTCCTACAGACTATTTCCGGCATCGCCGCATACGAGGGTCTGCAGAGTGATTTGGTTGCCAAGATCGATGCAAAGATTTTCTACAATGATGATGAAAAAGAGGTCCTCCTGACGGAGCTCTATGCCGATGGGAAGACCTATTCTACCTATAACGACGGTTGGTTCAAGGATGAGGCAGAGCAGGAGGACTTCCTGGCCCGTCAATATCCCGTATGCCTATTCGAGGCTGAGAACTTCGAGACCGGTGAGGTAGAAGAGGGAGAGAACGGAAAGATCCTTAAGTTCTCCCATGCAACGGCATTGGAGACCTGGCTGGCTCCGGAGTATGCTGTCCTCGCTGAGGCAACGGCACAAGCTGTCTTGGGGGATAAAGGTATTGAGTCCATGACTTATAATGTCACCTACAGACAGGGGGCGGCAGATGTTACGGTGGAGATTACCACCGATTTGAAGTTGGGAAATCCGGCATCCCTCAATACAGAGCCTCCTATATCTGAGGACTCCTATGTGGTTCTGTCCCACTGCTGGGCACCCATGGTTATGGATCGAGCTATGAGAAATCTGCTTGTTTCCAAGAACAGTAGTGCGCAGATCACACAGTTTGTCCTGAACCAGGCTGCCGGTTATGCCCTGTACAACAATGAGATCAACTTTGCGCATGATGGCGGTAAGGTGCTCATGAAGGAAGAAATGAACATCACCACATTTGATGGGCGAAAGGAAAAGAACTCAGAGGTCGAGAATCTCTATAGGAACGGTTTGATCACCATTAAGTCCGATGGAGGCTCCCAGTCTGTTAAGACCGATGATGAGTATATCGAAGACTATGTTTTCGGCGTATTCAATGATAACTTGGTGTACACCAGATGGATCACCGACTGTGTGGCCGTGAGTATGGGAGAACTGTTCTACTTTGATTTTACATCTTACAACAAACTGTGCCTGGAGTACATTCAATCTCAGACCAATGAAGCCCTATTTGGAGGCGGTGACCCCATAGGAGAGATCGCAACCGGCTACGAGCACAAGGGATTTCATTGTTATATGGGTGTTGATCCCGATACCTGGCTTCCCACCTCCTACGGCTTTGAGTATGCAGGTGCCTATACCATTGAGGGTAACGAGTATGAGCATTCTCAGAAGTATTATTCTCAGATTATGGGTGCCGATCCTATGGCATATTACAACATTACGGACAACCTTCTCCCGGAGGAGGAACCCGAGACTCCCGCAACGCCCTTGTTCTATCATGTAACCGGGGAAGACGGTAGTGAGATGTGGCTTCTGGGCACCATCCACATCGGTGACGAGCGGACAGCTTACCTGCCTCAGGAGATCTACGATGCATTCAATGCCTCCGATGCCCTTGCTGTAGAGTTCAATATGAACACATACGAGGAGAATATGGAGGAGGACGAGGACTATGCTGAGGACATCGTCTCTCTGTATTACTACGACGATGATTCCATGACCAAGGACCACTTGGATGAGGAGGTCTATGAGGCATCCATCCAAATGCTCAAGTGCTTGGGACAGTACCACATGAATATTGACTACCTGAAGCCCTTTGTTTGGGAGAGCAGTATTACAGGTGCCTTGCAGGACGGCGGCAGACGGCTTTTCTCTGAAAAGGGTGTAGACCAGCGTTTCCTGGACATGGCAGAGGAAACGGAGAAGGAAATCTTAGATGTGGAGAGTGCCGAGTCTCAGGCAAGTATGTTCAGCGATTTCTCTGATGGACTCCAGGAACGGCTTTTGATGGAGGCATTGACCTACAGCCGCAGTGAGTATAACAAGGAGATCATGGAGCTCTTTGAGCTGTGGTGCTCCGGTGATGAGGTAGCTCTGCGGAAGTACATCAACGACGAAGAAGCCGAGGACGAGGAAGATACCTCCGAAATGACCGAGGAAGAAAAGGCTCTCTATGAAGAGTACGAAAATGCCATGTCCACAGAGCGTGATATCAACATGATCGAGGTTGCCAAGGAATACCTGGCAAGCGGAAAGACGGTATTCTACGCAG
>JAZOXB010000053.1:0-15252 GCA_045659585.1 Faecousia sp.
TACAGACTTTGCCCAGACCAAGGTGGCAGAGCTGTCTCAGGGTATGCGACAGAAGGTGTCCCTTGCGGTATCTCTGGTACATGATCCCGAGGTCATTATCTTTGACGAGCCTACCAACGGTCTGGATGTCATTACCGCTAAAACTGATACGGATTTCCTTCTGGAACTGAAGTCCCGAGGAAAGACCATCCTTGTTTCCACCCATATTTTCAGCCTCATCGAAAAGCTCTGCGACCGCGTAGCCATCCTCATCGATGGTGAAATGGTTGCCTGTGACAGCTTGGCGGCTGTTTGTGGCGGCATGACACTGGAGGATCGTTTCTTCTGCCTATACAGCTCTGTGAAAGGAGGTAAGGGAGAATGAAGGGAATTTTTACTATCTTTAAGAAAGAGCTTGCTCGATTCTTTGGAGACAAGCGTTTGATCATCACCATCCTCATGCCCGGCATCTTGCTCTATGTGGTCTATAGCTTTATGGGCAGCAGTGTCATGGGATCCGTCACCACCGATGAAAACTTTGTTCCTGTGGTGGCAGTAAATCAGATCCCCGTATCTCTGGAGCCGATCCTGACGCAATTTGATCTGGTGCGGATCAATGATGAAGAAGATGCCAAGGACTTCCTTTCCTCAGAAACCGCCCACGCTGCCATCCTGTTTCCCGCAAAATTTGATGAGACTGTTGCAGTTTATGAGGTAGGGCAAGGCTCCGCTCCCCAAGTAGAAGTGTTCTATGATACCTCTTCCGCAGATTCTCTTGCGGCTTATAGCATGGTTCTTTCTATTCTGGATGGGTACGAGACCTCTCTCGTGAACAAATTCGATATTGTGGAAGCAGACACCGCATCGGAGGATTCCACCACTGTACAAATTTTCTCCATGATCCTCCCCATGCTTCTCATGACTTTCCTCCAGTCCGGCTGTATGGCAGTGGCCCCGGAATCCATTGCCGGCGAAAAAGAGCGTGGCACCATTGCTACCCTCCTTATTACTCCCGTTGCTCGGGGACATATCGCTCTGGGAAAGATCATGGCTCTGGCCATCATTGCCTCTCTGTCTGCTGCCTCCAGTGCAGTGGGCGTGATTCTGTCCCTGCCCAAACTTGTGGGATCCGATTTGGGAAGCAACATTTATGGTACGGGAGATTATATCTTACTGGCAGTTACCCTTCTGTCTACGGTCTTGCTCATGGTCACCCTGATATCCTTGATTTCTGCCTTTGCAAAATCTGTAAAGGAAGCCACTACCATGTCCCTTCCTCTCACAGTGTTTGTCACTTTGATGGGTGTCTTAGTCATGTCCGGCCCCTCCGGATCCGATGCTCCCTTCCGATTCTTGATCCCCCTGTATAACTCCGCACAGACTATGGCGCGGATCTTCACCCTCAGTAATCCTACGCTCCCCACGGTCATTACTGTGGTCTCCAATCTGACCTATACTGCCATGGGGGTATGGGGCTTGACCGCCTTGTTCCGTAGTGAAAAGATCCTGTCCACAACATAAGAAAAACATCGGATCTGTCTGCACTTCCCAAAAATCCGGTCAACGCCGCCATCGAGATTGACACAAAATCGACCGACATTTGTACAGTTCTCTGTGCAATGTCGGTCGATGTATTTTCGTGGGGCTGCCCCGGCTTTCATGAGGCTGTCCCTTCTATTTGGTTTTTCCTGATTCGGTGAGAGCACCCTTTGGGTTCTTGTCCTAAGGGTCGGAGTCGTTGCCCGAATTCAGACTTCCCAAGATATCTTTGATTTGACCGGCGGCATCTTCTGCAGACTGCAAGCCATCCATGGTCTCGGATACATCAGGATTTTCGGTTAAGGTTTCTGAAACTTCTACCGAAGGAGCTTCTGTGCTTGAACTTTGGTTTAAATCCTCCACGATATCCCGAATTTTATCGGCAGCATCCTCGGCCTCTTGGACATCAACAGTTATATCCATATCATCCAAGTCTTCTATGATCTCAGACATTTTTTCCGCTGCCTCACCGGCAGATGCAATCAGTTCAGCTCTTTCATTTATCCTTTTAAGGCGCTGGATGTTTCCCACAACTCCCTTTAATTGGGGGAAAGCGATTACAACAGCAAGGATAACCGCAACGAGGTTGAGGATCCTTTTTTGACGAGGTGTAAGAGGTTCCTGTTCCCGGTGTTCCAGGGCGGCGCAATACTCTGCCCACGCTCTGCCGAAAGATGTTAATCTGCAGATCACCAAAGCATAAAACAGAAGTGCCACAATCGTAAAGCCCATCCATCCAATAAAAAGTCCAAAGCGAAGATTATCTCGTTCTTCCACCACTTTTACAGGCAAGCCGTAGGTGACTTCATCTGTAACGGAGTCTGCATAAACATAAACCTTCTCCCCGGGCTCCAGTTCCCATTGCTCCACCCCCAAGGCATCCTGAGAAATAAAGCAAGGAGTGTTATGGATATATCGGATCTGTCCGTCGGCTTGTACCGTACCGATTCTTTTGGGGGAAGATTCCAGCCCCATAAGGGCCCAAACTTCAAGAATCACCATGATTAGGAGCAGTATGGATACCAGTACGTATGTACCTATTTGGGTGCGTCGGAATGCTGCCGCAGCAGCCTTTTCCTCCGGAGTTTCTGCGGTTTCACATAGTTTGCGTCCCAACGATACGTATTTCCACCCTTTTGAGGTGGTCAGTGAAAAGATATGTGTTGAGAGTTTCATAAATTTCGCTCCTTGACGTTACAAGTCCAATATCTTTTGTACTTCGATACAGCTTTTGAAACTGCTCCGAGGGGCGTTCTTATGCTTTTACAAGGGCTTCTCCTGCTTTGAAGATATCACCTGCACCTACGGTCAGGATCAAGTCGCCTTCTTGGGCGTTGTCTCTGAGATACTCCGTTACCTGAGGCAGGGTGTCAAAGGCTACTGCACCGGGGATCTCCCGTGCCAGATCCGAAGAAGAAATGCCATACACATTCTGCTCTCTTGCGGCATAGATCTCTGCTAAGATCACATGATCCACCTGCTTCAGTTCTTCTACGAAGTCCTCGAAGAGAGCCTTGGTTCTGGAATAGGTATGGGGCTGGAAGGCAAGCAAGATCCGCTTGTAGCCACGGAGCTTTACGGATGCGATCAGGTTCCGCAGTTCACTGGGATGGTGGGCATAGTCGTCATACACATCCGCACCCTTGTAGGTGCCCTTAAATTCCATACGGCGACCTGCTCCCGTAAAGGTGGCAAGACCGGAGGTAACATACTTTCCCTCAATGCCCATCACATAGGCAGAAGCGGCGGCGGCAAGGGCATTATAAACATTGTGTCTGCCGTTGACCGACAGATCCACATGGCAGTAAATCTTCCCCTTTACCAGAATATCAAAGGAGCTGTAGTCCGGGGAAATATTGTCTGCGTAGAAATAGTTGGACTTTTCCAAGCCGAAGGACAGATATTGCAGATCCTTCAATGTCTCAACGGTATTGGGATCGTCTCCGTTGGCAATGACAAAGCCGGTCTGGGGTACCAAGCAGGCAAAACGGCGGAAGGAACGCTGTACATCTGCCAGATCCTTAAAGAAGTCCAGATGGTCGGCTTCCACATTGTTGATCACCGCCACGGTGGGATAGAAATTCAGGAAGGAGTTGCAGTACTCACAGCTTTCCATAATAATGGTGTCACCTTGCCCCACTCGATGGCCTGCATTCAGCAGGGGCAGAGAACCGCCGATCATAACCGTGGGATCTGCCTGTGCCTCCATAAAAATATGGGTGGTCATAGCAGTGGTGGTGGTCTTACCGTGGGTACCTGCAATGCAGATGGCGTTCTTATATTCTCGCATAATAACGCCCCATGCCTGTGCTCGCTCGAAAACGGGGATCCCCTGTGCTCTGGCGGCGGCGATCTCCGGGTTATCATTCCGAGCGGCAGCGGTGCGGATGATGCAGTCTGCACCCTGAATATTTTCTTCTCTATGACCGATATGGACGGTAATACCCTTAGAGATCAGTTCGTCTGTGGATACGGAAGCATTCATGTCTGAACCGGTAACCTCAATGCCCATACCGCGGAGCACCAGCCCTAAGGGCCGCATAGATACACCGCCGATACCAATGAGATGGATATGCTTTCCGGGAACCAAATAATTCTCCGGGCGAATTTTAATAGCCATAAAATACCTCCAAAATGGGAAAGTATTACTATTATACACGAAACAGATGAAAATTACAAGGCTTTTTGTCCACACCAACCATAGACAGTATGGGCAAACCACAGTTTATCGAACCGTTTACCAAGTTAGTAAAGACCCTTGCCTCTCCAATGGGAGAGGCGCCGCGACTGCGGCGGAGAGGGCAGTAGGGGCTTTAGGGTAGCAGGAAAGTTTAGAAGATCTTACCGGGCTTTTGCCTTACCTATCTTACGAAATACATCGAAAGTTAAGGAAGTTTTAAGCTCAGTATTGGTTTGCTCCCTCCGGGGGCCCCATTCTTGTGTCGACAAGAATGGGGAAAGACGCGACCGGGGGGAGGCGCTGAACAGATTTCCTATCGGTACTGCCATGGGTTCGCTACTGCCTGCCCCGGAAATAACCGCCCTCCCCCCGGACCCCCTCCCGGCGCTACGCTCTTGTCGTTTCCTTTTTTCGTATCGATTTTTTGTGTCGCTTCGCAACAGTATGGTACGATAATCGCTTCGATAAATCACAGTTTATCGCTCTGTTGCAAGTTTGCTCAAGACCCTTGGCTCTCCCTCTGGGAGAGCTGTCGCCTTTAGGCGACTGAGAGGGCAGTAGGCAGTAGAAATCAGAACCAATTATCAGAGTAAGAACCAATTACTGCTCTGCCTACTACGAAATCGGTACAAAATTAGGAATCCCTACTGCCCTCTCCGCCGCAGTCGCGGCACCTCTCCCATTGGAGAGGCAAGGGTCTTTACCAACTTGGTGAACAGTTTGACAAACGAAAATTTGTTGGGATCAAATTTCAAAGGTCATTTGCTCCCCTTTGGGGTGGGTGATAGTGAGGCGGTAGGCTTCTAAGGCAATGGGGGAGGTGGAGTGGGCTCCGTATTTTTTGTCCCCTTTCAAGGGTAGACCACGGGAGGCGAATTGGACGCGGATCTGGTGGGTTCGGCCTGTATAGAGGCGGATGTGGAGAAGGGTTTCTCCTTCTCTTTCTTCCGTTACGGTGTAGAAAAGTTTGGCAGGCTTTACGCCGTTGCGGTTTCTTTTGACCACGTAGGTTTTATTTCTTGTTCTGTCGTGGTACAGGAGATCTTCCAGATAGCCTTCTTTTTCTGTGAGGGTTCCTTCGCAGGTCGCTCTGTATTCTTTTATGAGCGCATCGGGTTGGGACAAGAAGGCGGCAGTGGCGGAGTCCTTGGCAAAGACCATGAGTCCCGTTACCTCCTTATCCAATCTGTGGACAGGATACACCTTTCGGGGTGCCAAGAGATCGTCCATGGCCTGTTTCCCACTTGCATCCCTACAAGCCAAGACCCCACGGGGCTTGGTGCAGACGACCAAGAGGTCGTCTTCGTAGATTATATCCGTTCTTCGATCTTCCATAGGATCTTCTCGCACTGTTCTAAAATTCTGCCTAAATCGTGGCGGAGGAAAATGCCCTTTTCCAGTACAGGCTGTCCTGCCACATAGACACTTTGGATCTGCTCGCCGTTGCCTGCGTACAGGAGATTGGTCAGGATCCGCTGTTTGTTGGTGGTAGACAGAGCATCCATCTTAACCAGAGAGAAATCGGCGGCATAGCCTGCTTCGATCTTGCCCAGATCTTTATAGCCCAAGGCTTCCATAGCATCGATGGTGAGCATCTTGTAGCAATCCTGTGCAGGGAGGGCAGTTGCATCCAGAGTCAGCACCTTTTGGAGATAGCTGCCGTGGCGTGCTTCCCGGAGAAGGTCACGGTTGGCACTGGAGGCCTCTCCGTCACAGCCAAAGCCCATACGGACTCCCGCCTTCCGCATCTGCCAGATCCGGGGGGCGCCGTCTGCCAGCTTCATGTTGGTGGAAGGACAGTGGGCAACGACAGCTTTGGTATCTGCCAAGAGCTGAATTTCTTCGTCGGTGAGCCAGATGGAGTGAGCCAGAATGGTGTTCTCGTCCAGAACGCCTAAATAGCCCAGCTCTGCTGCCTCGCCGCGGCCTGTCCAAGAACGAACCATGTCTGTTTCTCGTTTGCCCTCTGCCAGATGGGTGTGGTACACAAGGCCACGCTCACGGGCAAAGTCCTTCAGGGCAACCATTAGCTCCCCGGTACAAGCGGGACGACCCTGAGGCACTGTGGCAGTGCGCAGGAGCCCCTTGCCATGCCAGCGGTCATAGAGGAGCTCTGCCTGACGGAGGCATTCATCCACACTTGTGACCTTGACCTGTTCATTTTCCGCAATGTCCGTGGCTCCGATGCCGAAGGTGGCACGGATGCCTGCATCTTGGTAGGCTTGTACAACGGCCTCGATTTGGGGGAAATAGGTCATTTCGTTGACGGCGGTGACACCGTTACGGAGACTCTGCAGGCATCCCAACAGGACACCGTAATACCATTCCTCGGCGTTTAAGGACCACTGGGCTTTCAGCATTTTTCCCAGCCAGTCTGTAATATTCAGATCATCCAGAGGCCCCTTGGTCAGGCTCTGCACCATGTGGGTATGGATGTCTGCCATACCCGGGAGGATCAGCATGCCTTCCCCCTCCACCACCTTACAGGGGCGGTTGATTTGAGGGGCAATCTCTGCAAATTTTCCGTTCTCTACATATATGTCCGCAGGCTTTGTGGTCAGGGTCTCAAAGTCCGGGAGAAGAACATTCTTTAAAACAAAGGTGTTTTCCATAGAAATCTCCTTTAAATCAGGGTATCTGCGGCGGCACGGAAGAGGGCTTTTCCACATTCCTCGTCCATGACCTTCTTGGCCCCTGTGGTGTAGTTCTCACTGATCATGGTAATTGACGCGGCCTTTACATTCAAAATATGGGCAATGACAAACATGCTGCTTGTCTCTCTGTCCATGACCTCTGCACCCAGGGCGGCCCACTTAGCGATCTTTTCCCGACCGGAAGCAGTGAGAGGGGTCTCCAGAGACAGCACGTCATGGCTACGGAACAGAGCGGTGCGGTGAATGCCGCTCTTAAAAATACGGCTCATAAGATCCATGCTGGGAACAGCAGGATAAGAAACATCGATATATTCCCGACTTGCAAATTCCCCACGAATGGCACCGGAGGCGGCACAGATGGTGCCCGGCTCCAATTCCTCACCCATAGCGGGGCAGAAATCGATCTTGACGATTTCTTCTACTCCCAGATGGTTCAGTTCTTCCACGGCAATGGCCATAGGCATACAGCCGAAACCACTGCTCATAACCGTCAGGGGTTGTCCCTTGTAGGTACCGGTATAGGTCACATACTCACGGTGTTCCCCCATTTTCACAGCTCCCTCTAAGTAGGCGGCATAGAGAGGGATCTCCTGGGGATCGGGGATCAGGATGACTTTCTTGGCAACATGATCTTCTTTCACACCCAGATGGTACATGGTGCCGTCTCTCTGGGTCAGTTTCACACTTCCGTAACTCATAGCTTTCCCTCCATCAGCTCGGCGGCTCTCATTGCAATACGGGAGGCTCTCTCAATGCGTCCGGGCATAAATCCGGGATCTGTGGGGTCTCCATAGGGATTCTCCACAGGAACATTGGGATCTGCAAACATATTGGCGGCGGCTACACAGATACAGCCTGTACGGATCCCCAAGAGATATCCGTAGGGGAACAGGGTTCCGCTTTCGTTTTCCACTACCTGCACACCGGCATGGATCCATTTTTCCATTCTGTCTCGGAGACCGGGGTGGGCGGCCTTGGATTCCATATAGAAGGCATCGTGGCTACGGTAGAGACCGACTTTGACGGGCTCTCCCATTTCCTCTGCCGCTTCCATGAGGGCAGATACAAGCAGGGCATCTGCCACGGCGGGATATTCGGGAGGTACCAGTTCATAGCTCGCACCTTCTCCACGGACACAGCCGGAAGCAATGACGATCTGTCCGGGAACGATGTCGGGCTGAATGGCACCGCAAGTGCCTACACGGACAATGGCCTTTGCCCCTGCCTGAGAAAGCTCTTCCAGAGTGTTAATGACACAGGCGGCGCCCATACCGCTACTGGTGACGGCAATGGGAGTGCCTTTTTCCGTATGGCCTGTATAGGTGGCATAGGTGCCACGGTGGGCGGTAAATTCACTGTGGCGGAAGAAGCCGGAAATGGTCTTACTCCGTCCCGGATCTCCGGGCATTAAAACAAAAGGTGCACTTGCTCCGGGAGTCAGACCGGTCTTGGTCAGCAAGCCGTCTTTCCCCACAGCGCTTGGGAGCTCCATAAATGCTTTCATAAGTACCTCCTTCGGAATGGTTTTCTATGATGATTTCAGTATATCATAAACAGCATCCATTTTCAATGACAGTCCTAATTTCTGTTATTTTTTCTTTATACACGATTCTCTAAAATAATCTTCCCATGGAGGGGGTAAAAAAGCCATCCCCCTGTCAATGGCAAGGGGATGGCGTGAAGCTTGGATCATTCGGACGGGGTCTCGCCGGACTCGGTGGGAGCCTCGGTGGGAGGTTCCGTAGGCGGTTCTGTGGGAGGCTCCGTAGGCTCTGTGGGAGGCTCCGTAGGCTCTGTGGGAGGCTCTGTGGGCTCTGTGGGAGGCTCTGTAGGCTCTGTGGGAGGCTCCGTAGGCTCCGTGGGATTCTCAATGGCGTCGATCTGCTCCTGCATGGGCTTGGAGGGATCCAGAATATAGGCGATCTCACGGTCACGGCGGTCGTACTTGGAGGTGTTGATCCAGATGGTCTCAATATGATTGCCGTCCAAGTCGTACTTGTACATATAGGTCTTGACGGTGTAGCCGTCGTAGGCGGTCTGAATGGTCTCGCCGTTCTTATAGTCCTTGAACTTGGAGTAGTCCTTCATATCCGGATGGATATAAACGGTCTTTTCTTCGGACTTATCCTCGTCAATAATGGAGTAATCCAGCTTAACTCTGTAGTTTCTGGTTTCTGTGCCTACCAGATCGATGTAGACGGCACCGTCATGGACGGAAGCATCTATACGGATGGGGTAGGGTGTATTGTTAATGAAGCGGTAATCCAGCGCGCCCCAATAGATGGTGGCATCCATGCCCCAGGGGACATAGGTGGGGGTGTACTGGTGCTCATAACGCTCGGTGATCTTGAGATCGGCCTTCAGACAGCTGTAGTAAATAGCGGAAGCCACCTGGCAAACACCGCCGCCCAGCTGATTTTCTGTTCTGCCGCCGACATAGACACCGGCTTCTCCGTAGCCCTTTTCGGCGGTTCTTTCGCCAACGATGCGGTTAAAGGAGAATTCATCGCCGGGGAGGAGAATGGTGCCGTTAATGGCTCCGGCGGCCAACTCCAGATTACGGGTACGAGTGGGGTTATAAACGTGAGGGCTGACACAGCTACCCAGAACATCGCTGAAGAGAAGCTTTTCCATGTCTTCCTTGGTGTGCTGGGGCTTCAGCTCTGTAAGGGTCAGGGTGATGGAATCACCGGCCTTGGCATTTTCGGAAAGGGCCACTGCATCATACATGAGGAAGCCATAGCCCATGGTCTCGGGAGTGATGGCAAAGGTCTTTTCATCACAGACGGCATTGACGGGCTTGATGCAATTGTTGGACTTGTACAGCTCATCCAAATCCAGCGGAGTGGGGAGCTCTTCTTCATACATTGCGGTGAGATCAAAATTGCCCAGAGAATAGGCATCTACGATCTGCTCATATAGAGCCTCGGTGTTTAACTTACGGCTCATGGTACCAAAGGTAATAACCAGACAATCGACTTCTACTTCCTTGGATTCTTCACCCTCGGTCTTGATGATGGTGGTCTTGGAGGGTTCCACCAGAGTCTGGGCACCTTCCAACAGGGTGTCTTCGTAGGCACTTTCCAGAACATCACGGATATAGGCTTCGTCCAGGGTCAAGAAGGATCCCAGAGCCAGATCCATGGGGCCATCTTCGTCTCTGTCGGTCTCTCTGCCGATGGAATATGCAAAGTCAACAGCGGCGGTGAGATCCAGCACGGGATTTACCCGAGAGGCGGGGAGAACGATGGTCTTATCCAGAATATAAGGGGTGCCGTCCTCTGTCAGAGGAGCATCCTCAGCGGGGAGGGCGGAAGGCAGGGTGTTTTCTGTTGCGGATTCCTCAGTGGTGGCTTCGGCAGTGGACTCTCCGGTGGATTCAGTGGTCTCAGCGGGGTCTGCTTCCATGGGCTTGCCGTAGATATCCACGGGGCCTGCCTCTGTAGAGGGATCGTAGGTGGTTTGATACAGACGGAGCTCTTCGGGTGTGGTGTAGATCCGAATGTTCATATTATCGGCGGTGTAGATCTGTGCAAGTACAGGCTCCTGCTGACCCTCTGCATTGGTAGCGGGAGGATTCAGAGGAGGATAGGTCTGCATCAGCAGATCCAGAGCGGCTCCCTTTTCCAGACCGCCTACATTGACACCGGCAATGTAGACATCCTCAAGGATCTGATTTGCGGCGGGATCCTTACCCTTGCCGAAGAACTGCATACACAGAAGACCGGCAACCACACCTACACCTACCACAAGGACACCTAAGACCAAGGGGAGGACGGGGAAGGGCTTTTTACTTTTCTTTTTGCCGTAGTGGGGCCCCTGAGAGGGAGTCCGGGAACGACCGGAGGAATAAGCCCCCTGATAAGAAGGGGAGGATCTTGCAGAGGGACGATTTTGCTTTTCGAATTTTCCCATAGTATACTCCTTATAAAATGCAACCATACGCCCGAAGGCGGTATATGATATGAGCCCAAAAAGGCTCCTGAAAGTCTCATGGATATTATACCGTAGGAACAAGAAAAAGCAATGGTTTTTCCTGAAAAAAATATAAATTTTTTATACTTCCGAGCCTTTACGGAATGCGTTGATGAGATGATACGCATCCTTTAAGGGGTCGTTACCCTTGGGGAGAAGAAGCTTGATAAAAAGGCTGTCTTCTTTGGTATAAATACTGAGACGCTTGCGGAAATAGGGATGCTGTTCCGCCACTTCGATCTTTTCCAGAAGATCCATGGTTTCCAGCTTGAAATGGAGGGCTCCGCCGTAATGGCGAACCTCGGAAATGGACAGAGAAACGCACTTGGCACGGAGAAGAGCGATCTTGATCAGGTTCTTGATGCAGTCCTCCGGTTCCCCGAAGCGGTCTGCGATCTCGTCTAACAGCTCGTCGGCATCTTCCTCGTTACGGACTGCCGCCATGCGACGGTACAGATCCATTCGCTGTTCCACTGTGGGAACATAGTATTTGGGGATATAGGCTTCTACATTGATATCTGCGGTACAGTTGAGCTGAGGCTTGGGAGCTTCTCCCTTCTCCTCCAGAACGGCCTCCTCCAGAAGACGGAGGTACATGTCATATCCCACAGAGATCATATGACCGGATTGTTCCGCACCTAAGAGATTACCTGCACCGCGGATCTCTAGATCTCGCATGGCGATCTTGAAGCCCGAGCCAAATTCCGCAAAATCCCGGATGGCGCTGAGTCGCTTTTCGGCGATCTCTGTCAGGATCTTACCTCTGCGGTAGGTCATATAAGCAAAGGCGTGTCGGTTGCTTCTGCCCACACGGCCTCGGATCTGGTGGAGCTGAGCAAGACCCAGCTTATCCGCATCCTCAATGATCAAGGTGTTGACATTGGGGTTGTCGATGCCGGTTTCGATAATGGTGGTGCAGACGAGGATAGAGATGTCTCCATCCATAAGGCTCTGCATGGTGTCGCTGAGTTCGCTTTCACTAAGCTTGCCGTGAGCCACACCTACATTGATGTCGGGGAAGGCTCGTTTCAGCTCTGCGGCACGGCGGTCGATGGATTGCACCCGATTGTGCATATAGTAGACCTGACCGCCCCGTTCCAGCTCTCTGCGGATGGCATCGTAGACCACGGCGTCGTTGTGCTCTAAAATAAAGGTTTGTACCGGGAAACGATCCTGGGGAGGCTCTTCCAGAGTAGACAGATCCCGAACGCCGGTCAATGCCATGTTGAGGGTACGGGGAATGGGAGTAGCTGATAATGTTAAGACGTCGATTCCTTTAGAAAGTTCCTTTAATTTTTCCTTATGGGTGACACCGAACCGCTGTTCCTCGTCTACGATCAGCAGACCCAGATCCTTAAATTCCACATCCTTTTGCAGAAGCTTGTGGGTGCCGACGATGAGATCGATATTACCTGCCCGAAGATCTGCCAAGGTCTGTTTGATCTGTGCAGTGGAGCAGAAACGGGAAAGCACACCGATGGACACGGGGAAGCCGTGGAATCGAGCCATTGCGGTGGTGTAATGCTGTTGTGCCAGAACGGTGGTGGGAACCAGGATCGCGACCTGCTTGCTGTCTGCGATGGCCTTCATAGCGGCACGGAGGGCGACTTCCGTTTTACCGAAGCCAACATCACCGCACAGGAGCCGATCCATGGGAGTGGCGGACATCATATCATCCTTGATCTCGTCGATACAGCGGAGCTGATCGTCGGTTTCTACAAAGGCGAAATTATCCTCGAATTCCCTCTGCATGGCATCATCGGCAGAGAAGGCGTAGCCCGGGAGCCGTTTCCGCTCTGCATAGAGGCGGATCAGCTCCTGTGCCATGTCCTTGGCAGAGGAACGGGCACGGGATTTGGTCTTTTCCCACTGACTGCCACCTAATTTGTTGAGCTTAACGGCTCCGTCCTCTCCGCCGCCGATATATTTGGCAATGAGATCCAGACGGGTGGCAGGGACATAGAGCATGCCGTCTCCCAAATAGGCGATCTTAATATAATCCTTTGCAACACCGTCCTGAATATGCTGTTCCATACACAGGAAGCGACCGATACCGTACTCGTCATGAACCACCAGATCACCGGGGTTCAGGTCTGCAAAGGTCTCCAGCTTCTGTCTGTTTGAGTGTTTTTGATTTCTTTTGGGCGATTTTTTAGCAGATTGCGGATTTAACTGTCCTTCGGTCAGGATGGCGAACTTCGCTTGGGGGTATTCCATGCCGAAGGGGAGAGTGCCCTCTGCCAGAAGGATCTGTCCCGGTTTGGGAAGCTGGGTCAGAGGGAGTGCCAGACTGCTGTGGATCCCCCGATCCCGCAGTTCTTGCTGTAAATGCTCTCCACGACGCTGTGTGCCGCAGAGAACGATAATGCCGAAGGAGCTGTTGCTGTAAAATTCCAGATCCGTGGCGGCAATGTCAATGTTTCCGTTATAAGAGGGGAGCTGTTTTGCAGTAAAGCTGAGAAGCTCCTTGGGGGGCAGAGCCTTGGGGTAGGAAGAGGACAGGAAGGCATCCAGATACAAAACGGACTGCGACTCTATGGCAGTGCAGAAGTCTGTCCAATCCCGATTATAATCACACAATTCTCCACACAGCAAACCGCCGTTGAGGAGATTATCCAGGATCAGACCTTCCTCCTCCTGATCGACATCGGCGGCTTTTTTCAGGTTTCCGTGATCGCAGAGGCAGACAATGGCATCCGAGGGCAAATAGTCCTCGGCACAGGCATAGTCCGGATAGATCAGGGAGATGTATCTGTCGGAGGCGGCAAAATAAGCCTCATGCTCCAAGGCTTCCCGATCCTCCGCAAGAGTGCGGAGAAGCTGTTCATGAGGGTTTTTCCGTTTGCGGAGACGATTTTCCAGCGCTTGCAGATCTTCTGCCAATCCACTGACACCCTTGGGGTGAAGATGGGGTATGGTTTCCGCGACGGGGAGAACCAAATAGCTCTCGATCTCTTCATCGGTTCGCCGCTGGGTCAGGGGATCGAAGGTGCTGATCAGATCGATCTCGTCTCCGTAGAATTCGATTCGTGCGGGATTCTTCATACCCGGGGAGAAAACATCCATAATACCGCCACGGTGGGCGAATTGTCCCACGCCCTCTACCAGATCACTGCGGGTATAGCCGCAACGGAGAAGATGGGAGGACAGCTCCTCGGGACTGACGGTGAGAAATTGTTTTAATGTGAGGGTGTTTTTCAGAAGCTGTTCCTTAGGCATGGTACGCATGGTCAGAGCCTTGAGGGAGGCTACCACCAAGGGACACCGACTCTCTGCCAAGGCATGGAGAAGCTCGATTCGTTGGTGCTCCCACTGTCTGGAAACACCGGAGGCACAGTAGAAGGTCCAATCTCGGGTAGGCAGGAGAGGGACATGAATGGGGAGAAAGCTTTCCAGCTCGTCACGAAGCTTCCGTGCCGCAGTGTCATCCTGACATACTGCTACCATGGGCTTTCCTGAGTGACGGAACAAAGATGCCAGCAAATGGGCGCGGACGATCTGGGATGTACCGGACAAGCCAACGACCTTCTTACAAGCCAGGTCGCGAAGAAGTACATCATATCCGGGCTGATGTTGAAATACTTGCAGTAAGGTTTCCATAAAAAGTCCCTCCTTTTCTACACTACGCTAAAAAACAACAAGACAAGGCGGAAACCGTTTTCGGAGTTCGGTTCCCGCTTTTGTCTCTTTATGATATCAATAATTGGGTCGTGCCATAGTCTGTCTACGGCACGGGGATCCTAAAAATGGGATCCTATGTTAAGGGGTCATTTGGAGCCGTTGAAACGATTTGCGGCTTCGTAGACACCATGATCCATGAGGGTCAGACAGGCATCGGCGGCTCGTTCCAGAGCGGGGGCCAGAACCTTTTCCTCGGCGGGAGGGAAGGCGGACAGCACCCAATCTGCCAGTTCGTAGTCGGGATGGGGCTTTGCCCCTACGCCGATCTTCACACGGGGGAAGCTCTGGGAGTTGAGAGAGCCGATGATGGACTTGATGCCGTTATGACCACCGGCAGAGCCGTCTCCCCGGATCCGCAGACGACCGACATCCAGAGAGATGTCGTCGAACAGAACGATGATCCGTTCGGGAGGGAGCTTATAGAACCGAGCGGCATCCATAACGGATAAGCCGGAAAGGTGCATAAAGGTCTGGGGCTTCAGAAGGATCAGCTTCTGACCGTTGTATGTACCCTGACCGTAAAGGCCGCGGTATTTGGCACGGTCTACCTTGATCCCCAGCTTGGCACCCAACAGATCCACAGCACGGAAGCCCACATTGTGTCGGGTACGGCTGTAGTTATCCCCGGGGTTTCCCAGCCCTACAATGAGCCAGTCGCAGGCAGGTTTGCGAAACAGCATCAGAACAGGAGATTGGAGATGGGTGCTTCGTGGAAGATGCACTTGATCGCCTTGGCAAAGTGGG
>JAZOXB010000054.1:0-3323 GCA_045659585.1 Faecousia sp.
TGGATTGGATCCAAGAGCCCTACGGCAAATTTGACGGCATTCTCATTAACCCTGCCGCCTATACCCATACCTCCGTTGCCATTTTGGATGCTCTTAAGGCAGTTGCCCCCCCTGCGGTAGAGGTACATCTGTCCGATATCAACACCCGTGAACCCTTCCGCCGGATTTCCTATGCCGGTATGGCCTGCATCGCAACCTTCAAGGGTCTGGGCTTCCGGGGATATAAAGAAGGTTTGAAGCATATTCTTCAAAAATAGATTATTTCGATATTTCATAAAGGTCTTGCTTTTTTCGTTCTAATGCTGTACAATGGATTCAGGATGTTTTCCTATTACACTATGAAAGAAGGGTATTTATGAAACGATTATTGATCATGGTAACGGCTTTTGTCATGCTGTGCAGCTTATTCCTTATGGGGAGTGTATTTGCAGCGGAGCAGGATAGCTATGTGATCTATCCTCTTGAAGGAGGGTCACTTCGTTTTGATCCCACCACAGGGACAGTTGTCTCCGCGGATCGTTCTGTAACAAAGGCCGTGATTCCCCAAATGATAAACGGGGTAGAAGTGACAGCCATCGGCGCGCAAGCTTTTTCAAGCTGTACGGATTTATTATTTGTAGATATCCCTGACAGCGTAACATCACTGGGGCAATATGCTTTTTCCAACTGCGGTAAGCTGGAATCTATTCAACTGTCAGACAATATCGTCTCTATAGGTGACGGAGCGTTTATCTATTGCTATCAACTCAAAACGATCCAACTACCTAAAGCATTGCAGTCCTTTGGCTCATACGCCTTTTCCAGTACGGGTATCGAAGGATCCGTAACCATTCCTGCCGGAGTGACGAGTATACCTTTTTACGGATTTGCTCAGAGTCAATCCTTAGCAGAAGTTCTCTTTGAGGAAAGCTCCGATCCCGAACGAGTATTCACAACTGTAGAAGACAATGCATTTTCGGGTTGCATCAACTTAGAGCGAGTTTGTCTTCCGGATAGCACGACTTCTATTAAAGAGGGCGCTTTCTTCAGGTGCGAAAAGCTTAAATCCCTGAACATTCCCAAAAGCTTACGGTCTATTGGTTATTCTGCCTTTGGTTACTGTAGCGCATGGGAGGGAACCATTACGATCCCCTCAGGAGTAAAGGAACTTCCTTATGGGGTATTTACACAATGCTATTCTTTGGAAGGAGTTATTTTCGAAGGATCCATGGAAGTAATCCCTGCCGATACCTTCCGAAATTGTGAGGCATTGGAATTGGTGACCCTTCCTCAAAATTTGAAAGAAATCAAGGATTACGCTTTTTATCAGTGTTATAATCTGAAAGAGATCATTCTGCCTGACACCGTTACTACAGTAGGATATCAAAGCTTTTACAGAAACTATGCAGTAGAGAAGTTATATTTGGGTCAGAGCCTTGTTACTGTTGGACAAGAAGCATTCTACGGGCTGAAAAATGTACGAGAATTGGATCTGCCACGTACATTGAAATCTGTAGACTATGCCGGCTTCTGTGGTTTAGGCGTAGAGGAACTCAGGATCCACCCCTTAAGTCTTGGCAGGGCTGCCTTTTCCGGTTGTACGAAGCTGCACACTCTGGTAATCGAAGAGGGAATGGAATATGTACCGAATTACGGATTTTCCGGAGCATCTTCCTTAAAGAATGTTACCCTTCCTCATACCATTACCCGAATTGGTGTTTCTGCTTTTTCCGGATCAGCCATTGAGCAGATCGTGATTCCGGAAAATGTAGAAACAATTGACACATATGCCTTTGCAGAAACAAGAAATCTTTGGAGTGTCTGTTTCCTCGGACGCCGCCCCGTGATTGGTTATCGTGCTTTTTCATGGCATGGGAGCGGAGCGGAGGAATATATAGAGAACCCCCGTTTGACTTTCTATTTCTTAGAAAGTCTGTTCCCCACCGCAAGTAATACATGGGATGGGGTCCACCTGCCCGAATATCCGTATGTTTATCCTTTTGCAGACGTGTATTCGAAGGATTGGTATGCCTCAGCCGTTTCCTATGTATTGGAGAATAAACTGATGAACGGTGTATCAGAGACCGCTTTCTCCCCCAATGGCACAATGAACCGTGCAATGTTAGTAACGGTTCTGTGGAGATATGACGGCACCATGGCAGAAGGGGAGATCCCCTTTACGGATGTTCCCGATGGGCAATGGTTTACGGATGCTGTTCGTTGGAGTTATGAGCATAAAATTGTAAACGGAGTAGGAAAGGATCGTTTTGCGCCTTTTGCTCCTGTAACCCGTGAGCAAATTGTCACGATCCTATACCGTTATGCTACAACAAAAGGTTTTGACACGAGCAGTCGTGGAGATCTCTCTGCTTTCTCAGATGAGAAGCAGGTCAGCAGTTATGCTTTGGAAGCTATGCAGTGGGCTGTTGGAGAAGGCTTAATAAACGGATCTAACGGAAAACTGTTACCCAAGGACGATGCTACCCGTGCACAGGTAGCGGCCATTGTCATGCGCTTTCTGGAAAATGTGGCAAAGTAATGGAACGCCTTAACGAGAAGAGAAGCCTTTTTTCTTCTTGATCTTAACTATTTTAAACACAGACCGAAAATCGGAGCAATTTATTTCCTTGTTTAAACCGGATCGTATCGATCCACGGGGATCTCGGTGATTGTACATCGGGATCCCTGTTTTACTACTACTCACCGTAGGAGGTGAATCATATTATGTTAGAATTAAGAGGCAAATACGCAGAAGCCAAGGTCTTTACGGACGTAGTGGATCAGGCTTCTGTCTCTCAGGTTATTAGCCTCCTGAATCAGCCTTTTGCCGCAGAGAGCCGCATCCGCATGATGCCGGATATCCATGCAGGCATGGGCTGTACCATCGGTACCACCATGACCATTGGGGACAAGCTCTGTCCCAACTTGGTCGGTGTGGATATCGGTTGCGGTATGGAGACCGCCCGTGACCGAGAAAGTCGTATGGAACTGCAAAAATTAGATAAGCTCATTCGCCAAGAGATCCCCTCCGGCTTTGCCATCCGTGACAAGGCTCACAGATACGCATCGGAGGTTCCCTTGGAGGAGCTGTGCTGTTTCAAGCACATTGACCTGTCCCGTGCAGAGAAAAGCATCGGCACATTAGGTGGCGGTAACCATTTTATCGAAGCGGATAAGGACGATGACGGCCAAATTTATATCGTCATCCACTCCGGTAGCCGTCATTTGGGAGTAGAGATCGCCCAATATTACCAAAACGCCGCCTTTAAAGCCCTAAAGAATAACAATCAAGCCATACAAGATCGGATCGATGCCCTCCGGGCAGAGGGACGGGAAACAGAGAT
>JAZOXB010000055.1:0-8122 GCA_045659585.1 Faecousia sp.
CAGTTTATCGCTCTGTATGCACTCCCAAATTTGTACAGACCAAAGGCTCCCTTGTGTAAAGGGAGCTGTCGCGAAGCGACTGAGGGATTGTAAAACTGCCGTTTTTATCGCAAATTTAGTTCAAAACGAAACATTTTCAATCCCTCCGTCACGGCTCCGCCGTGCCACCTCCCTTTACACAAGGGAGGCTTTGGTGCCTACCATGTCGATCAACAGCGCGATAAACGGAAATTTGAATGCTAAATCACAGTTTATCGGTCTGTTTGATGCATAAACCATCGTATCTCACCGTAGGGGCGACCTGTGGTCGCCTGCCTGTTTTGAAGAGAGAACAGTGATTTTAAACGGTAGAATGTTCAAATTTTCAGTTCCTACACTGACACTACATAACAATATGCAAATCCACGAAAAAGTGCAGTGACCCCTATGGGATGCTGAGGAAGTCGGAATATATGTAAAAATGCGAGAGCAGTTTTGAGCTGTTCTCGCATTTTTTACATCAATTAATTTTTATCGTTTGAGGATGATATGTCGAACCAAATCATACAAAAGAGAACTGATGATAAGAAGCAAAAGATAAATCCCTGTGCCTATCAGTAAGATACGTATGGTTATATCTGCGGATATTTCTGCTTTTTGACTCCCTACGATGATAAATGCTACAAAAAGCCAATAAACAAACAGAATCAGGAGGCCTGCAATGCCATACTTTCCATGGGCATCCCCTCCTAAAAAGCCTATAACGCCGTATTTGATACAGCGTAATAATCTCTTAACAGCTCTCATAAAACCTCCTGTTTTATCGCTATCATTGTAATTTTCTATCAGATCTTTTTTGCTCCAAGTAGATCAATCTGCCCCAATGCCATTTCTTCTTTTTGGGAAGGGTATAGCCATTAGGATCACCGTAATAGTAGGTTTCTGTTCCCAATAGGGTCTTTCGAAGGACTAAAATATGACCCTCCTTTCCTAACTCCCGTAATTCCCCATACATTTCTTCCGGGTTAGGATGCCAGTGCGTATATGCGGTTCGGAAGAAATTATTACCAAGCAACTCGATTATGGTGGAATTTTTTATAATAGATGCCTCTACAGTGACCTTGTCATACAACTCCCAGATGAGCGTATCATTCTCAAACTTTGGAAGGGAATGTAATCCTTGGGTTTCAGCAAGCATCTGATATAATTCTTGGGTGGTAGTAGGAACGGGATGTCCTTTGCCACAGACCGTATCCATAAATAGGCAGAAGTCTTCATCTTCATAGTCATAGCTTCGCCCTTTCTTACGAAGTGCATAGGGAGATGGGAGCAGGAAGAATAGGATCGGCAGGATGGGAAGCAAAAGGGATATCCAAAAATGAGGGAGTCGGAAAGCCCACCACAGTGGACATAGAATCAATCCGAAGAAAATATAGACTATGATCACTCCTAAAAGGGCATTGCCGACTCTACGAAAAGTGGTTTGAGTATTCTTGGGGAAAGGAATGTCCTGATTCCGGATTTTTCCATCTAAGATTATGGTGTTGGCATCTTCTGTAATGTTTGCAACGAAATATCTTCCGCTACGGCGTCCAAATCGTAAAAAACCGATTTCTAAAATGTCCGGTTGGTTTTGACGAATAATGATATCTCTGGAAAGGGTTTCCCTATAGCGTTGGATCTTATCCTTTAATTCCGGAAGGGTTCCGTTAAAAGTGAATTGCACGATTTACCACAGCCTTTCAGTTGGATTGCACGGCATTTTTGGGCGGCTGTGCCGCCGGGCTGCTTTCGAGCGGCCGAATAAAGCGATTTAATCGTTTTATTAGAAATTAGTATAACACATCGGTTCTAAAAAGTAAATACAGGGTATTGGGAATTTTGTGGGAAACTGTGGCTCGTATAAATAAATCGTGGAAGGATCTGTAAGAATACAGGTTCTTCCACGATTTGTTTTATGGCTTCAGTCTTGCAATAGTCGGTTGATCTGTTCCTCCAAGCCTACGCAGTAGTCCTCTACGGTGAGCTCTCCACGGAGGACTTTTTTCAGCTCGTCGCGGATGAGGCAGTAGACGGCGTAGCCATCCTCGCCCAAGGCGGCGGTATCTTCCACACCTACCACATAGGGGGCTAAATAAGAGTCGGTTTTCAGCTTGGTGGCTTCCAAGGCGCTGAGAACACCGGGCAGATATCCCACATCTCTGGAATAGATGATCTGAGAATCCGGCTCCATGAGGTAGTTGATCAGCTTGGCACTGTCTACGATGTTTTCGGTGCTATGGGAGATCACCGCAACTTCGCCTACACAGAGGGCGGCGGCTTGGGCATCTTCCATAAAGGGGTAGATGGCCAGATTGTCGATCCATTCGGACTTCTTGTTGATCAGGGAGGCAGAACTGAGGGAGGCGTCGATCATAGCAACATTGCCGTTGGCGAACATGCCCAACTGGCTGTTATAGTCCATGGAAACGGAGTAATCGGGAGTCAGGCTGTTGCTGTACAGAGTCAGGTAGGATTCGGTAGTCTTCTTCCACAGGTCGTTATTGGTGGAAGCAAGTCCTGTGGCGGGGTCTACGATCTTTCCGCCGGCACTCCACACCATACCCAGATACAGGCAGGGGGAACCGGCTCTGGTGCCGATGCCGTAGATCACCTTTCCGTCCATGGCACCGGTGAGGGTTTGGGCGTTGGCAAGAAGAGTGTCATAGGTAAAATCGCCGCCGGGGGCATCAACGCCGAAGTGGTCGTAAATTTTACGGTTGACCAGCAATGCTCGGGGGGTGGAGAAAAGCGGTGCAGAGACCAATTTTCCCTGTAGCTCCGGATTGGCGTCCCGCTGGTAAGAGCAATCGATCAACAGGGAGGGGAGGATATCTTGGGTAACGGAGCTTGTCAGCAGGGTATCCAGAGGCATGATCAGACCTTCGTCTGCCAGTAGCATTTCGTAAGGCGCACTGACCAAGATCACATCGGGGCCTTCACCCTTTTCCAGAGCCCTTTGGATGGTGTCATAGGGATCATCCTTGGTGGGAATGGGAACATAATCGATAGAGATCCCCGGGTTCCGCCGTTCAAAGCGGTTCAGGAGCTTCTTCATAGACAGGGCGGCATTGGAATTATCTACACCTGCCTGCCATACCTTCAGTACAACGGAACGATCGGAGTTGGTTTCTGTTTTATAACCGGTGGCTTCTCCGTAGAGGCAGAGGATCTTGGTGGCCTGTGCACGGGTGGCGGGAGCCTGGGGGCAGAGGGTGGTTTCGGTCATGCCGGAGAGGAATCCGCTGTGGATGGCCCAATCCACGGCTTCCAGAGCCCAGGAACTGATGGTGTCACGATCCGCAAATTTTCCGGAAGGGGACAGCTCCTCGTGAACCTCGTAACCGCCCAAGCGGTGGAGGATGGTGACCAGCTGTTCTCTGGTCAGCTGTTCCGCGGGAGCAAAGAGGGTGTCGGTTTTACCATCAATGATCTCCAGCTTCTTGAGATAAACCACGGCGTCTTTGCAACGGGCGTTGTCCAGATCCGTGAAGGGGTTGGGGAGACCTGCAACATCGGGAGAGCCCAGATAGCGGTAGAGCATCAGGGCGAATTCCCCACGCTCTAAGGTCGAGTCGGGCTCAAAGGTGATGAGGGTGCGTCCCTCGATCCAGTCCAGGTCATAGGCTTTTGCAACATAGGAGAAGTACCATGCATCCTCCGCAACATCCTCAAAGGGAAGGGAAATGTCCTCCTCGTAGCTCTTATCGGAATTTTGAATGAATACGAATGTGCCCAAAATGATGGCGGCAGCGGCGATCATCAGCAGGGCGATCCCAATGTATTTCATGCAAGACCTCCTTTCAATGGGAAATGAAAATCAGAGATTTTATAAAAACAGGGAGAAATCTCCGCAAAAATGAAAAAAGCGGAATTTTTGACAAATATTATTATATCAAAGTCCTTTGGTTTGTCAAGGTCTTTCGGTTGAAAAGAAACTGTCCCACACCGAGTCGATGGTGTGGGACAGGATCGAATCAAAGGATCTTGGTACCGCGGACATACTTTGCCACGATGTGGCGGTCGTCTGCCAGATAGAAGGAACGATCCAGACGGGAGCGGAGGCTCAGTTCCTGGGGATGGTCGATGGAGCTGTCGTCCAGAACTACGCAGTCCATTTCGTACCCGTCCTCAAAGGCACCTACCTTACCGAAGAAGGCACCGCCACCTCTGGTTGCCAGATAGAAGGCCTGCTCTACGGACAGGGGCTTTACCTCCTGATCCAGGAGTCTCCAACGGAGATTGGAGGCACGGATGGCACCTGCCATAACGCCGAAGAGGTTCAGATCATCACCACCGGCTACGTCGGAGGCCAGAGCCACATTGAGACCCTCGGCCATGTACTGAGTGATGGGAGCAACACCGGAGGCTAAGTTGGTATTGGACAGGGGAGAGTGGGCAATAAAGACTCCACGCTCCTTCATAAGGGCGACTTCTTCCGGTCCGGAGTGGACACAGTGTGCCATAATGCAGGGCTGATCCCCGCCGAAAAGACCGAAACGGTCGTAGGCTTCTCCGTAGAACTTGGCGTCGGGTTGGAGTTCCTTGACCCATGCGATCTCACCGTAATTCTCGGAAAGGTGGCTCTGTACGGGGATCTTGTACTTCTGAGACAGCTTGCCCAGACCTGCCAGAAGCTCGTCGGTGCAGGAGGGGACAAATCTGGGAGTCAGAATGGGATAAGTATTGGTAAAACGATCCTTGGTCTCGCAGACCCCCTGCTCCGTAGCCTCTAAGGAGGCGACGGCATCTGCTTCTCGCAGATAGTCGGGGCTGTTGCGATCCATGTTGACCTTGCCTACATAGGTGACCATACCGCTCTGCTCCAGCTTTTCCATGAGGAGGGTGGTGGCGGGAGCATGAATGGTGCCGAAAATGACACCGCGGGTGGTGACGCTCTTATGAAGGTGCTTGACGAACTGGCTGTAGGCCTTGTGGGCATAAGCAAGGTCGGTGTACTTGGATTCTTCGGGGAAGGTATAGGTGTTGAGCCAATCCAACAGTTCCATGTCCATGCCCAGACCGCGGAAAGAGAACTGGGGGGCGTGGATGTGGAGATCGGACATGCCGGGGATCAGGAGCTTATCGCCCCAATCCGTCAGGGGGAGATTGGCATATTCCTCCGGCAGTTGGGAGAAAATGCCCTTGCAAATACCATTTTCACAAACAAGATAGGAATTGGGGAAAGTCTCGATCTTTCCCTCTGCACTGCTGTGGCAGATGTTTCCTTTTAACACATAACTTTTCATATCAGTCCTCCATGGGAAACGCCTTTGCATATTAGGCGACAGTATTGTAATCATATCCCATTATGTAGCAAATGTCAATGGAAATCTTCTTCCTTCATTATGATTTGTGCATGTTTAACAAGGTCTTCCCGTTGGTTTTGGCAAAGACCCTCAATCACATCGTCAAAAAGACGGTTTAGGATTCGTCCTATGACAGGGCCCCGGGGGACACCGAGAGCAATCAGGTCGTTGCCGTTGATGGCGAGATCCCATAGAGTGAAGCGACCCTCGGCTTCCAGCAATTTTTCCATGAGGGTTTGGGAGGCGGCGAGGCTTTCTTCTAACCGGGAGACAATGGCGGTGCCTGTGGCAAGGGCATCGGCCTTCCGCAGACGGATCAAGTCACGGATGGCATCCTCGCCCAAACGGGACAGGAGTCTCCGCATGGCCTTTTCCGTAGTGGGTTGCAGATAGATATCGTGCTCCCGTACCAAGGTGGTTACATGGGATATGGTCTTGTTATCGTAGTGAAGGCGTTTGAGGAGTTTTTCGCAGATCTCACCGCTTTTTTCCGAGTGTCCGTAGAAATGGCCGATGCCCTTTTCATCACGGTGGAAGCAATGGGGCTTTCCGATATCGTGAAGAAGGGCGGCTAAACGGAGAGGTTCGGTTTTCGGCATATGGGACACACAGCGGATGCTGTGCTCATAGACATCATACAAATGGTGGGGATTGTGTTGTGCAAAGCCCATGGCAGGTGCCAGCTCCGGCAGGATCACAGCTATGACATCGGCATAGTCTCGCAGGATCTCTTCGGCTCCGTTACCCATGAGGAGACCGCTCAGCTCCTTGCGGATCCGCTCCGAGGAGACTCGCAGAAGGGTCTCTTTCAGATCATGGATGGCCTGTGCGGTACGGGGCTCTATGGTAAAGCCCAATCGGGCGGCAAAACGGAGAGCCCGAAGGATCCGCAGAGCATCCTCGGTAAAACGCTCTCTGGGTTCACCTACGGCTCGGATCAGACCGTGACGGAGGTCGTGGAGCCCGTCAAAATGGTCTGTGACCAAACCGTTTGCATCTGCGGCCATGGCGTTGACAGAGAAATCCCGTCTGGCAAGATCCTCATACAGCGAGTCTAAAAAGCGGATCTCTTCCGGATGACGGCTGTCGGTGTAGCCGCCTTCCCCACGGAAGGTGGTGACTTCGAAGGCATTATCTCCCCGAAGAACAGTCACGGTACCGTATTTGACCCCTGTGAGGATGCAGTGTTGGAAACAACCTTGGATCTGTTCCGGAGGGGCGGAGGTACAAATGTCCCAGTCGTAAGGGGTTAGACCTAAGAGGCTGTCACGGACACAGCCACCTACGGCGTAGGCCTCAAAGCCTGCCCGTTTCAGGGTCATTAAGATCCCACGAACATCGGCAGGGATACGGATGGTCATTCCCATGTTGCCCATACCTCCGGGCAGTAGCCTACGGTGGCCTTTTTGCCGTTGCGGACAATGGGAGTCTTCATAAGCTCTACACGGTCGAATACCTTGTCTTCCTTGGCGATCCGATCATCCATATACCGCATCAGATCGATATCGGGATCCTTTTTGTCCCAGTTGATCAGGTTGTCGATGCCACCGATGGCGCGGAGGACGCTTTCGAATTCTCCGTTGGACATGCCGTAGCGGATCAGGTCGATGGATTGGAATTTGATTTTTCTTTCTTTAAAGTACCGTTCGGCCTTCTTGGTGTCGAAACACTTATTCTTCCCGAAGATCTGAATGTTCATAGCGTACCTCCATTAAGCATAGTCCCCTGGCAGGGGCGGTTTCCCCGGCGTTTTCCCGCTTTCGGGATTCGAAGAGGGCAGGAATGGACTCCGGGGAGCGTTGCCCCATGCCTACCTCCAGTACGGTTCCCACCAAGATCCGTACCATATTGTATAAGAAGCCGTCTGCCCGTAGGACAAAGTACAGTTCATCCCCTTTGGTGTGGAGGCTGAACTCGTAGAGTCTGCGGACAGAGGATTTTTTAAAATGCTTGTTGGAGCAGAAGGCAAGGAAATCGTGCTTGCCCAAACACAGCTCCATGGCCTGCTTCATGGCTTCCCGATCCAGCTTTTGAGGAACGGGGGCACGGTAGAGTCTGCCGAATACATCAGGCTCCGAGGAATTCCAGATCCGATAGCAGTAGGTTTTTTCTACGGCAGACAGACGGGCGTGGAATCGCTCCGATGCGTAGTCCAAGGACAGAATGCCGATGTCCTCCGGGAGCCTGTGCCGTAGCTGAGACAGGAGCCGTTTGCGGTCATAGGTGGGGGCACGGAAGGAGGCTACCTGCCCTGCGGCATGGACACCGGCATCGGTGCGACCGCTACCGTGGATCTCTATGGTCTGTCCGAAAATATCGGAAAGGGCAGATTCCAAGCGGCCTTGTATGGTATTTTCTCCGGGGAGCCGTTGCCACCCCTTGAATCGTGTGCCATCATAGCTGATGGTCATGCGGTATGTTTGTTCTCCCATGCTTCCATTTCCTCCATGGCCTCGGAACGGGTATCGGCGGTAAAGAGAAATTCACCGTCACCGTATACCTCATAATGTCCTCGATTTGCAACAATACTCCAACTCATGATCACATCGTCCCTTCTTGAAAAAGTGTTTTGTATTCCCACGGAATGGGATCCGTGGGTTCCTTATGTCTATAGTATATCAAAACACCTGTCCAATAAATGGGACTTTGCTAAGAAAATTTTTCACGTTAATTGAAAAACTAAATGCAAGTTTTTCTTATACTCTTGCCCAAAATACTTGCATTTGAATTTACAGAGCGATGTCTTGTATAATAGTCCTGGACTGCCTGCCGGCAGAAAGGACGGCAATTATGGC
>JAZOXB010000056.1:0-4185 GCA_045659585.1 Faecousia sp.
GACCATGAAGACTTCCTTCTCGGCAACACAGAGAACATTGTTGTCGAAGCTTGCACCGTCTACAATGTGCTTAGCAGTCTGGGGGATGTCTGCAGTCTCGTCAACGATAACAGGGGGATTGCCGGGGCCTGCGGCAACACACTTCTTGCCGGACTTCATAGCAACCTCAACAACAGCCTCGCCGCCGGTAACTGCCAGCATCTTGATGGCCTTGTGGGTCATGATGACCTTGGAGGTTTCCATGGTGGGCTCCTTGGGAGCAGTGATCAGACCGTTGGGGCCACCTGCGGCGATGATAGCGTTGTTCAGCAGCTCCATGGCTCTCTGGGAAGAACGCTTTGCGGCGGGATGGGGGTTGTAGACAACAGCGTTGCCTGCGGCGATCATGCTGATGGAGTTGTTAATGACAGTTGCAGTGGGGTTGGTAGAGGGGGTAATAGCACCGATAACACCGTAGGGTGCGGTCTCTACCAGGGTCAGGCCGTCATCACCACTGAATGCAGTGGGATGGAGATCCTCGATACCGGGGGTCTTGTTGGCTGCCAGCAGATTCTTGGCGATCTTGTGGTGAACCTTGCCGTAGCCGGTTTCCTCATGAGCCATGATGGACAGCTCCTCAACGTGATCCCGGGCGGTCTGACGCATAGCTTCGATGAGCTTGCCTCTCTCTTCCAGGCTCATGTCCATGAGCTTCTGCTGAGCACGGATGGCAGTGTCGATGGCGTCGTGGACATCATCAAACAGGCACTGCCCGCCTTCTGCAGGGGCACAGCAGGTACCACCTAAGATACTGCTGCGGGTCTGCTCGGCGATTTGTCGGATTTGTTCTTTAGTCAATGCCATACGCTAACCTCAACTTTCTTGAGAAAATTTTTCAAAAATACGGCTTCCGTTTACATCCACGGAGTCGATAATTGCTACGATAGACTGGTCAACAGGTTTATTCTCCGTTGCGGCGGTCTGACGGGAGGAGCTACCGCCACAGAGCATGACGACCTCGCCCTCACCTGCTCCTACAGCATCAATGGCTACGATGAGACCACCCTTTTCCTGCCAGGTCTCAATATCAATGGGCTTGACGATCAGCATCTTAAGCCCTTGTAGCTTTTCGGCCTTATTGGTGCTGACCACAGTACCCTTAACGATACCTAAATTCATACGCATTCTCCTTTATTCAAGATGCTATTCAAAATGCCTTTATACTCAAGTGCTTTCGCCTTCGTACCGAAGGATCACATCATGGACTGCCAATGCATCCCTTGCCGCCGGTGTGATAATGGCACCTACACGGGCGCAGATGGTCTTGTCCGGCTTCTCTGCCGCCGCCAGAACATCTGCCTCGGTCACCAGACTCTCACCAATGACCTTAGCCGCATCCCCGGTGTAGTAGGGGCTGACGGTAACGCCCATATCCCGTAGGGTATCCAAGGCGGAGCTGACACCCTCCAGGAAGGTATTCCGCTTGAATTTCGGGGGCTCGAAGTCCAGATACAGCCGTACATCCTTCCGCCACAGCACACTGCGGATCACCAGATAGGACAGGAAGTCCTGATCCTTTCCATCGGCGATCTCCTGTAGCTGTTCCAGACGGGGTGCAATGAGGATCACAGTCTTGGCCTTTGTAATCTGTTCCATGATCTGCACCTCGGACATGGCACCTGCATAGAGGGCATGGGGAAGCTCGCAGTTGTCCCGGAAGCTGAGGGGGGTATAGCCCTCTCCGAACTGGGTCTTGAGCAAAGACTTCAGCTCCTCCGGGTAGGCAGTGGGAGCGGCAACCAGCACCAAGACATGCTCCGGATGCTGTTCCTGCCGTTCCAGCTCAGCGGCTCTGCGAACCACCTCGGCAACAATGGCTTCTATGAACTTGTGTAAAAGTTCCTGATTCATAGCTTAACCTCTTACACAATTAGTGGGGGCATCTCCGTAATCTTCGCTTTGGCGGCTTGCCGGATCTTTTGTCCCAACTTTTGCTTTTCAAAATAATACATGTTTTTCTCGAGCAACTCTGGAAATGGACTTTCGAGCAGATGCCGAGAATTTTTATTCCGGATTTAACGATGAAGCCCGCAGGAATACTTTGTGTATTTCAAGGGATTCATAAGTGAAAGCCGGGATAAAAGGGCCGGCACTCTGCCGGAAGGAAATTTACAGAGGTGTTCGCTTACAAAATGACTTCCATCATGACAGAGCCTGCCATAGCGGCGGCATTTGCCTCGTCGGTGTCTAAGTGCACCTCTAAATCGTGGCCGTCGCCGGCACGAACGATGACATTTTCAAAAACCACGGATCTTTCTCCGCCGGAGCGAATGCTGACCACCTGGCCGTCCTTGAGGCCAAAGAAGGCAGCCTGCGCCTTGGACACATGGAGGTGTCTTGCGGCAATGATGATGCCCTCGGGAATGTCTACAGAACCGTAGGGACCAACCAGCTTGCAACCGGGAGTGCCGGCAACCTTGCCGGACATGCGGATGGGGGGCTTAACGCCCAACTGGAAGCTATCGGTGAGAGCGATCTCGATCTGGGTATCCTTTCTCTCGGGACCCAGAACACGAACCCTTTCGATCTGACCTCTGGGACCCACTACAGTAACCTGTTCTTTGCAGGCACACTGACCGGGCTGGGACAGATCCTTCAGCTTTTGCAACTGATAGCCGGGTCCGAAAAGCTGTTCTACATGGGCACGGCACAGATGAACATGTCTTGCAGAGGCGGCAACGGGAACGAAGATCTTCCCTTCTTTCCGGAAAACGGACTCTGCAACGGAAAGCTGTACCTGACGCTGTACTGCTGCCTTATCCATTGTTCTTCTCCTTTATGATTTGCAATTAGTTTGCGTTGATTTTTATTTATTATAATGAAATCTATTACTTTTGCCCTTCCTTGAGAGCCATTTCCTTTAGGAGTTTACCCTCGTAGTAGGTCTTGGTAATGATGATCTTAACATCATCCAAGGTAGGACGGACAGCGTTAGTGGCTGTTGCGGTGTCCTTTAAGCTGTTCTCTGCAATGATGTCCAGATCCTTCATATCGAACTTGGTGTCGCAGAGGGGCGGGATCTTAACATCTTTAATGAGGCGACGAACAGCCTCGATAGCCTTTTTGGAGGCCTCGTCCACAGAGAGGTTATCAACCTTTTCGTCCATGGCCTGTGCGATCTCTGCCAGTCTGCCCATGCAGTAGGGACGGTTGAATTCCAGAACTCTGGGGAGCATAATGGCATTGGCAAGGCCGTGGGGAATATTATAGTAGCCGCCCAACTGGTGTGCAATGCCGTGTACCAGACCCAGACCGGCATTGGAGAATGCCAAGCCAGCCATGTATTCTGCCCAGCACATAGCGGTACGGGCTTCCATATTAGAGCCGTCACGAACCGCATCCCGGAGGGAATCGGAGATCAGGCGGATGGATTCCAGTGCCAATGCATCTGTGTAGGGCGTATGGGTATTGCAAATGTATGCCTCGATGGCGTGGGTCAGAGCGTCGATGCCGGTGGACGCCGTCAAGGAGGGGGGCATACCAACCATGAGCATGGGGTCGTTCAGTGCCAAGTGAGACAGGCAGTTGGTGTCTACCATGAGGAGCTTGCTCTTGGCTTCTTCGTCCGTAACAACATAGGCACGGGTACATTCGGAGCCGGTACCTGCGGTGGTGTTAACGGCAATAATGGGAGCGCCGTGCTTCTTGGACTTATTGACGCCGTTATAGTCCTGGATCCGACCGCCGTTGGCAGACAGAATGGAAACTGCCTTGGCAACGTCAATGGGGCTACCGCCGCCGATGGCGATGACCGCACCGCAAGCCTGATTCTGGTAGAATGCGAAGGCCTCGTTAATGATCCGAACGGAAGGATTGGGCTCTACGCCGTCATAAATAACGTAGTTGATCTTGGCATCATCCAGAACGGCGGTGACCTTACCGGCAATGCCGGTCTTCATGAGACCCTTGTCCGTAACCACCAGAACGCGGTCTGCACTCAGTCGTTCCAGAAAGTGAGGGATCATGGTAATGCCGTCACGGCCGATCAAGGTATGACGAGGCTGATATAATTCAACGATTCCTTGATTTGTCATAGTCAAAATCTCCATTATAAATTCGCTCATTTTCGCTCATCGCGAAAAACGCCTACTTTGTCCCCCTTATCATCCCACAAAACGAGTCAAAAGTCAATAGGAAGTAAAAATC
>JAZOXB010000057.1:0-2519 GCA_045659585.1 Faecousia sp.
CAGAGAGAACTCAGAAATGCCGTAGACGATACCGAAATTGACTGCTTTGGCATTGCTACGCATTTGAGAGGTGACCTGATCCACAGGGACATTGAAGACCTGAGAGGCGGTCACTCGGTGGAAATCCTCACCGGAGCGGAACGCATTTGCCATAGCCTGATCCCCTGCTATATGAGCCAGAACACGAAGCTCGATCTGGCTGTAATCCGCATCTACAAAGACCCAGCCCTCACGAGGGACAAACATCTTTCGGATCTCACTGCCTAAGGTTTTCCGCACAGGGATATTCTGCAAATTCGGCTCCGTAGAGGACAGCCGTCCCGTAGCGGTCAGAAGATTCTGGAAGGTGGTGTGGATCCGTCCGTCAGAGGCAATGGTTTTCTGCAAGCCCTCTGCATAGGTGGAGTTCAGCTTGGTCACTTCCCGATATTCCATAATAGCAGGAATAATGGGGTGCTTGTCTGCCAGCTTTTGCAGGACTTCAATATTGGTGGAATAACCGCTCTTGGTTTTCTTCACCGGAGGCAAGCCCAGCTTTTCAAAGAGGACTTCTCCCAACTGCTTGGGAGAATTGATATTAAAGGGAGCTTCGGAATAGGAGAAGATCACTTTCTCACACTCAGCGATCCGCTGACGAAGCATGGTGCCATAAGACTCCAATGCTTCTCGATCCACACGAACTCCGTCTGCCTCCATATTGGCAAGAACATAGCACAGAGGGAAATCAATGCTATAATACAGCACCTCTAATTCCCTTTCCCGCAGCTTATGAACAAGAGGGCTGTACAGAGCCTCTACTGTAGCCGCGGCACTGAACATTGCTCCCAAGGGGGTATCTGTAGGAGGTGTAAAGCCCAAATACTCCATAGCCACCCTAGACAGATCATGGTCGCCATGTCCCGTATCCAGCAAATAAGAGGCAACCGCAGTATCAAAGGTGAAGCCTTCCGCAGGCAAGCCGGCCTCTAAAAGTTCTCGCATCAGGGGCTTTACATCGTGGCCGATCTTAGCAATCCCTTTGGTCATAATCTGGCCCAGAACAGGCAGGTAGTCCTGTCCTAAGGCGGCCTTTTCATAATAGTACATCTCGCTCCCCTGATCGGGAACATAGATGACAAAGCCTTCTTCATTTCTGCCGTAAACAACATGGTGCTGTGCTTGATACACAGACAGCAATTCTTCTGCACGGGTAACAGTGGTAACCGTTTCGCTTTGGCACTGTCCTTCAAAGATGCAGGCTTCCGTTTTTGTCGGTGCTTCTTCAAAGGCTGCAGAACGGAGTTTGTAGCGGTCAATCAGCTTCTGGAATTCCAATTTTAGGAACAGATCGTACAGTTCCTTTCTCTTCGGCTCCTGTATTAGGTTCCCTTCAGGAGTAAAGTCAATGGGAGCATCCCGACGGATGGTAGCCAGATCATAGGACAGATAGGCTGAGTCCTTTCCATTGGTCAGCTTTTCAAAAAGCTTGCCCTTCATATTCTGAGGGGTCAGATTTTCGTAAACTCCGTCTAATGTTGCGAACTTTTTCAGCAGATCCGTAGCGGTCTTGGGGCCAACACCGGCAACACCGGGAATGTTATCGGAGCTGTCACCCATCAGCGCCTTCAGATCAATGAGACGGATAGGCTCCATGCCGTATTCCTCACGGAAAACCTCCGGGGTATAGTTTTGGGTCACGGTCTGGCCACCTTGGGTGCGAACTAACTTTACGGTGACCTTTTCGTCTACCAGTTGGAGACTATCCCGGTCTCCCGTAAGGATCACACATTCACAGCCCTGCTCGGAGCAGATTCGGGACACGGTACCGATGACATCGTCTGCCTCCCATCCCTGACATTCGTAAATGGGGATCTTCATGGCAGACAGCACCTGCTTCATAACAGGCATCTGCATAGCCAGCTCCTCCGGCATACCGTGACGGGTAGCCTTGTAGCCCTCGTATTGCAGATGGCGGAAGGTAGGCCCATGGAGATCAAATGCCACACAGAGGGCATCGGGCTTCTCCTCGGAGCGAACCTTTTCCAAAATATTCAGGAATCCGTAAATTTCGTTGGTAACCAGCCCTTCCCGTGTGGTCAGGGGACGCACCCCGTAAAAAGCACGGTTAATGACACTGTTACCGTCTAAAATCAGTAATTTCATACTCTCTTCCACTTGGTGCCTTGAGGTGTATCGATGATCTCGATTCCCTTGGCCTTCAGTTCATCACGGATGCGGTCAGCCTCTGCCCAGTTCTTTTCCTTCTTAGCGGCGGTACGGGCGGCAACCAGAGCGTCGATCTCGGGATCTACCTCATCCTTGGGCTGAGCGTCCTTGAACTTCTTGGCAGCTGCCAGAAGATCCAGACCCAGAACATAGTCAAAGTCAGCAAGTGCGGCACGCTTGGTCGCATCGTTGCACTTGGCCTTCAGCACATCATAAACGGCAGTTACAGCCAGAGAGGTGTTGAGGTCGCCGTTGAGAGCGGTCTCAAAACGCTGCTTGAGAGCGGCGAAAGCCTCTGCCTCTACCTCGCCCTC
>JAZOXB010000058.1:0-23174 GCA_045659585.1 Faecousia sp.
CTGTAAAGGCTTGCGTTGCAAGGCATTTTGACTTACTTCGCAAAACGAGCTCTACCGTACCACCGTACGCCGACGACCTCGTTTTGCTCGTCTTGCCGCTCTTTTGAACGCTGACAGACTGTCAAAAAACAAGTTTTTTGACAGTCTGAAAAAGAGTTCGGATCTCTCCGAACTCTTTTTTATATATTTACAAATCAAATAGAATGGTCAAGGAGCTTGTTTTCCACACGCAGACTCTCCTCTACAGCCTGTGCAAGTGAGGATAATTCGTAGCCAAAGGGTGCAAGGATCTCTGTTCCCTTTCGGATATAGAGTTGATCGTTCCTCTGTTTCTCAGTAAGATATCCGTAGTACTCATCTCTTTGCACCAAGTATAGCAGATTCAAGCATACCTTTTCGGTATAGAATTGGTATACATACAAGGGACCGCTGAAAAAAGGTTTCCCATTCCGGTCTAACCAATCTCCCAAATTTCCATGTCGGTATTGAAAGCCGTAGCTATCTATCAAAAAGCCGAATTGCTCCAAAATCCCCTGTTCCCTGTGGTCTACAGGGGGCTGAAACCACGAACGGATCCATTGAAACACAGAAACATCCTCTCCTTTCCGATTTGTTATACCTTATCAAGGGATAAATCATTTCGAATTTTCCTTTGCAGTGTTGATCGAGGAGATGAGCATAACACGAATGCTTGTGCAGGCAGAGTCGAGAGCTTTATAATCGTCTTCGGATATGTAATTCGTTTTGAATAACAGCTCTAACCAGTATCCGGTTTCGTCAGCTTCTTTAAGCGCAATTTGTAATTTAGCAATAAAGTCTGCCTTTCCGTGAGCATATTGTGCTTCGCGGATATTGGCACCGATGGATGTACCGCTTCCGCCAATTTGATTGGAGATAATGTTTTCTCGTTTTTCTCTCAGATATTTGACGAGGTTAATAATGGACACTGCGAAATCCATTGACTGCGTTCTCAACTTGCTTTCCGACATAATAGCACCTCCGTTGTGTATGAATTATACCAAAAAACTTGTAGATTTCAATAATTAGTGAAGTTGCGGCAAGCCGCAGTGAAGTTATGCCTTACGGCATAGTGAAGTATTGCGCCATTGGCGCAAAGTGAAGTTAAGTGTTCCGTATATCGTGCCGAAGGCACACTTCACGCACGAAGTGCGCTTCACTTCCGAAGGATTCTTCACGTTCCGTAAAGCGGAACACTTAGTTCGAAAAAGACCACATTTGTCCAATAGACAAATGTGTTCTTTTTCGTGGCGGAGAGGGCGGGATTCGAACCCGCGAGACGCTTTTAACGCCTACACGATTTCCAGTCGTGCGCCTTCGGCCAGCTCAGCCACCTCTCCATACGCCAGCCTCTCTTGAAACCAGCTTGGTTATTATACTCTATGATTCCCCATTTGTCAAGCCTTTTTTCTAAATTTTTTGAAATTTTTTATTCCATGCTCAATGCCGCAACACAGGCATTGAGCACTTGATTGACAATAGGGATACAGGTCTGGCTACCGGAGCCGCCACCCTCTACGACCACAACAAAGGCCAGAGGATATCGGGAGTCCTGTACAAAACCCGCAAACAGAGCATTGGGCACCAAATCGCCACCGCGTTCCGCAGTACCGGACTTGGCTCCCGCATAGAGACCGGCAAAGTTAGCTTCGCCATAATTGTTCACAACAGCCAGATTCATGGACAGCACCAATCGATCCGCGATCTCTTGTTCCAGCACACGCTGATTCATAGTCGTAGCGGCTCGATAGGTCTCTTCCTGACCGCAACGGATCCGAGATACCACATAGGGCTTAGCGGAGACACCGCCGTTGGCAATGGCTCCCATAAAGGTCATATACTGACAGGGATTGATCTGATCGTTATGCTGACCGATGCCTGCCCATGCAAGAGAATTGGTAGATACACGATCTAAGTCTATTGCACCATCAGCGGTCACAAAGCCGTCGAATTCCACAGACTCCGTAACCCCTACCTGCTTCGCATATCTCTGCAGAGTCTCTGCCCCCAGTTCCACTGCAAGCTGTGCAAAGACTACATTGCAAGACTTGGTCAGTGCCGTGTCGAAGGAAATATCATTGTGAATACCGCTACAGGTCACGATCACATCGTCTATTACCCAGTCACCGGGGCAATGGAATACCCGTGTTTCCAGATCCGGGATCTCACCGATAGCCGCTGCAGCCGTTACGACTTTAAAGACCGAACCCGGTGTATAGCTTCCGTGGAGGAAGCGGTTGACATAGGCACCGGCATAGGCTTCGCTATCGTCTACCTCCTCCGGGGTGGTAGGGTCAAAGCCGGGAGTAGAAACCATACAGAGGACTTCCCCTGTCAGGTAATTATAAACACCGATGGTGCCGATCTTCCCTGCCATAGCCTGGTAGGCAGTCTTTTGAACCTGTGCATTTACAGTCAGATCCATAGACACGCCCTGTCCGCTCTGAGCACCGTTGAACAGATCGTATGCCGTCAGCTCATTGGAGTAATGATCCATCATGTAGTCCGGTACATTGCCCTCTACATCTCCCAACAGATGGAGGGTGCTACGGCGAAGGATCTCATCCTCGGGGTAAACCCTTCCGTCGGAGGCATCCACCAGCAAATTGCCTGCACGATCGTAGACCATACCGCTGTTCAGTCGACCGTTGGTGTACACCGAAGCATTGCTGTGGTGGAGGTACCACTCCTCCGAATCTCTGAAAAAGCGGTATACGATCACAAACATTCCAAGGAATAATGCAAAAGCAAGGAACATGCCTGCCCAAGCGCGATTAGCGATCTTATTCATGCTTATTCCCCCTTGTATTACGCATCTTTACCGCTATGGATGCATTCTGTCTGGTGTCTGCACCCTTGACAAAGGCGATCAACCCCCAACAGCATAGCATACTGGAGCCGCCGTTAGAAACAAAGGGCAGGGTAACACCTGTAAGAGGCAAAAGATCCATGGTTCCGAAAACATTTAGAATCGCCTGTGTCAGCATAACGGAAACCGCCGCACTGGCTCCGATGGTATAGAAGCTACTGCGTCCCACTCGTGCGGAGCGAAGGACGAATATCGCAGGAACCAGCAATATCAGTACCATAAGAACTGCCATGATCAGTCCCCATTCCTCGCTGATAAAGGCAAACACAAGGTCCGTATCCGAGGCGGCGACCGCCTTAAGCCAGCCCTGTCCTACACCGAGTCCGAAAAGTCCACCTACCGCTATACGGATCATGGAACGGGTTTGCTGATAGCCCTTGTTATAAGGATCCTCCCAAACATGTCCCCAGGCAGAAAAACGATCCTGTACATGGTTGCCGAAATACACAATAACGATCATAGCCGCAAAGGCCAGTGCTGTCAATGCAAGGGCAATGGTAGCCACACTTCCCGAACGGAGGTACGCTACAATGAGGAAGGTCATAAAGAAGATCAGTGCGGCACCGAAGTCATTCATCAGCACAAGGCATCCGCAAACGAATACAGAATAAATGATAAAGGATATAACATTTCGCTTAGATACGATGCGATCCATAGTGGATGCACCTACATAAATGAAGCACAGCTTCACCAATTCCGAGGGCTGTAAGGTAAAGGCACCCAGATTGATCCAGTTTTTTGCGCCGTTGACAACCTCACCAAAGAGCAGATTCACCAGTAACAAGCCGATTCCTGCCACAGCCGCAAAATAGCGGAATGCCTTGGCGGCATTCAAGCTGCGCAGAGACAGGGCAATGATCAGATAAATGAGGACACCGCCCAAAATACAGATGACCTGCTTTTGGATCTCGCCGGGAGTATCCGATGCGATCACCGAAAGCCCCAATGTACATAGGAAAAATGCGATGGTCTCTATCTCGAATCCACTGCGTCCGGTTATGCGGATCACGAAGAACAGTCCCCACTCAATGACCATGAGCAGGAAGAATCCGCTGAAAACACCGGATGCAAAGGCGGGCTTACAAACCATCCACAAGCACAGAGCCGTAAAGAACTGGAACATCGTCAGCAGTAGCAGGGTCACACTGGGCAGGGACTGCTCCACAGGACGGGTGCGTTCCTCATTCTGCTCCCGGATCTGCTCTGTAGAAACCGGCAGAAGCTTGAGCTCGATACCGCCTAAGGAGACGGTATCCCCGTACTTCAAAGCGGCAAAGGCTACCCGTTTCCGATTGACACGAACCTCATTCTTGCCGCCAATGTCTGTAATAGACCAGCTACCGTCATCATATCGGGTCAAAACCGCATGAGAACGGGAAACCGTAGCGAATTTCAAGATGATATCACAAGAGCTTGCACTGCCCAAAATGCTCTCCCAGTGGGTCACAGGCAGTTGTTGCCCGTCACTGAGCTGTAGCCAAGCCCATGTTTCCGGCTCCTGACGGAACCGCAGGAGGGGACGGGCACATCGCCACAGAATGATCAAAGCGATGAAAGGTGCAATATATTTCCATACCGCACCAAAGGCCTGTGCAACTGCTAAGCCTTCCATCTGAAAATATGCATTAGACAATCAATTCCCCCTCCTTTCGGGTCACTCCTCCTCGCTGCCACCATCCTCTTCTTCGGCATTTCTGTCATAGTTCAGAGTCTTTTTCAGCTCTCTTTCCTGAGGTGGCAGGGGTGGGAGATCCGTCACAGATCGCACGCCACCGTACAGATCCGTATCTGTAGGCAGGTTCTTTTTCCGCAATCTCTTATTGACGATGTCTGTAATAATCGTATAAATCACTGCAAAGATCGGTACGCCAACCAGCATACCCACGAAACCGAAAATACCGCCGGAGATCAAGATCGCTACCAGAACCCAGAAATCGGATATGCCAAGCTTTTCTCCCAAAATACGGTTTTCGATAATATTACCGTCGATCATCTGCAGGATCAGGATGAAAATTCCGAAATATACCGCATCAATGGGATTCTCGATCAGCAGAAGCAATGTAGAGGGCACCGCACCGATAAAGGGGCCGAAGAAAGGAATGATATTGGTCACGCCAACCAGAGTTGCGATCAGCGGTGCAAAGGGCATTCCCATGATCAGCAGAGCAATATAGGTCACTACGCCGACGAAAATGGCATCGATCAGCTTGCCGATCACAAATCCGCCGAAGATCCGATTGGTTCGTCTTGCGATCTCGAAAATGCGATTGGCCTTTTCTTCCTTACAAACAGCAATGGTCAGCTTCTTAGACTGAGAGCACAGTTCCCGCTTGTATACCAGAATGTATACACCGGCAATGATACCGATCAGCATGTTGAATACGGTAGACAGTGCGCTGTATACCGAGTTCAGCGCTCCCAGAAGAATGTCCAAAAGGTTCATATTCTTCAGGAAGTCTGTAATAAAGTTAAAGACTTCTGCCAAGTTGGCATCCACCCATCTTTCCACCGCGCTATCGGCAAAAACATTGTGCACCCATGATTCAACGGTATTGTAGTACTCCTGTAGCCGTTCGGGGCGAAGAAGCTCCGAAACACTGTTGGCAATGCTGGGAGCGATCAGAATGATCAGAGCGTAGATCACGCCTAAAAAAACGATAACCGCGGTAGTAACACCGGCTGTCCGTATCACAGCGTGCTTTGTAGACTCTTTCCACTTCCGATTCCTCAGCATCCGTCCGTACAGTCTCTCTGCAAATGTCAGGATGGGATTCATCAAATAGGCAAATACACAGCCATAGAGCAGAGAGGAGATAATGCCGAAAAATTCCAGGATCAATTCATAGAATCCGCTTAGATTGGAGAAGATCAACCAAAACACCACTGCCGCCATAAGGACACAAAATGCTGTGATCCCCCACTTAAAATACTTACTGTTACGATGTAGCATTGAAGGCACCTCCTTATGCTAATAGAATACCACGAAGGGCGAAAATCGTCAAGTGTCCGCAAAAAATACTTGCCATATTTCAGATCTTATGATACTGTAAGGTAGGGTGATCATAATGGCAAAAAGCGAAGGACAGAAGCTAAAGCTTCTGTATCTCAAGGATTATCTGTGTCAGAACACAGACGAGGCACATCCGGCCTCTCTCCAAACCCTGATCGAGCATTTAAACAACTTGGGGATCCGAGCAGAGCGAAAAAGCTTGTATTCGGATCTGTCTGCCCTAAATCTCTACGGTCTGGATATCCGATATAAACGGGGTCTGCAAGAGGGCTATTACCTCGCCAAACGGGAATTTGAGCTGTCGGAGCTGAAATTCCTGGTAGATGCGGTACTATCCTCCCGTTTTCTGTCTCCCAAGCATTCCGCAGAGCTGATCCGAAAGCTGGCAAGCCAATCCAGCATCCACGAATCTGCCCTTCTCCGCCGCGAGATCGTTCTGGCAGGTCGGATCAAATCCGAAAGCGAAGAAAATCTCAGTGCGGTAGATGTGATCCACGAAGCCATCGCCTTGGATCGAACCATCCGCTTCCGCTATTTTGACTGGGGTATAGATCTCAAGAAGCATTTCCGGGACAGAGTCTACGAAGCAAGTCCCTATGCCCTGCTGTGGGATGACGAAAACTATTATATGGTCGCCCATAGCGACCGTCACGGTCTGACACACTACCGTGTTGATAAGATGGAAGAGATCTTCCTGACCGAGACGCCCCGAACCGTCACGGAGGAAACCATCGCCTTTGACCCGGGAGAATACTCCAGGGAAATGTTCGGCATGTTCCGCGGAGAGCGGATCAATGTAAAGCTCCGATTTGAGAACCGTCTGGCAGGTGTTGTGGTGGATCGTTTCGGAAAGGACATTCTCATGACCCCTCAGGGTGAGGATCATTTCACCTTCCAGACAAAGATCGCACTGTCTCCCAATTTCTATGCATGGCTCTGCCGTTTCGGAGGGCGTGCCACCATTGTTTATCCCCAAAGTGCCGTAGATGCATTCAGGGAATACTGTGGTGATATTCTTTCCGCAATACCGGAATAGCATACCGTCCATCTTCGGAACAAGCTGTCTCGTCCTCTGTTGAGAGGTCGTCGAGACAGCTTGTTTTTATTATTTTTCCTTCCGCAAAAAACGAATGATAAAGGGAACAGAGATCAAACCCGTCAAACAATCTGCCACCGGCTGAGCGATCTGAATGCCTGTCAATCCCAGGATAGGAACACCGATCAGCAAAGTAGGCATCAGCAGTGCACCGGAACGAAGGGTAGACAGGAGGGACGCGATCCCTGCCTTCCGTATACTCTGATAGAGCATATTGATAGGAATGGTCAGAGGCATAAACAGCAAACCAAAGGCGGCAAACCGCAGAGCTCGAGAGCCGATCTCTACCACCTTGGGAGCATCCTGGAACAGAAGGATGATCTGTTCCGCATAGACAAAGGTGATCACCGACATCAAGGTGACGAACACCGCCGCGAAGCACATGGTAAAGAGCAGACCCTTCCGAACCCGCTTTTTCTCCCCTGCTTCGTAATTGAAAGCTGCCATAGGCTGGAAGCCCTGACCGATACCCAGACCAACACACATCACAAACATGGAATAGCGGTTGACCACGCTCATAGCCGCAATTGCCGCATCCTCAAAGGGCTTGGTCAGATTGTTCAGCAAGCTACCGGAAACAGCTGTCAAGCACTGGCGGATCAGGGAGGGCAAGCCCACTCCCATAATGGTCAGATACACCTTAACCTTGCGACTGATGCAAGACAGACGGATCTTACCCTGCGCCTTGGTGCAATACATGATCAGCAGAATGGTAAAGCTGACCATCTGGGATACAGCAGTAGACAGACCGGCACCATAAATGCCCATGTCATAAACATACACCAACAGGTAATCTCCGAAAATATTCAGGATTCCGCCGGTGGTCAAGCCAAACATGGCATAAAAGGCCTTCCCCTCAAAGCGAAGGTTATTATTCAGGATCAGGGAGCAGATCATAAAGGGACAGGCAATGAGGACCCACATACCATAATCCCTTGCATAGGGCAGGATCGTTTCCGTGCTGCCCAGGAGTCTCATCAGAGGCGTCAAAAACAGCATGCCCAACACAAGGAGCACGCATCCCACAGCACCACCGGTATAAAATGCCGTAGAAATATAGTTGCTTGCTTCCTTCGCATCTCGTTTGGCCAAAGCCTTTGCCACCAGAGAGCCGGAACCGTGTCCCAGCATAAAGGCAATACCCTGTATCACCGATTGAAGGGCAAAGAGGATCCCTGTTGCGGCCTGGGCACTTTCTCCCAAGGTTCCCACAAAGTAGGTATCCGCCATATTGTAAATACTGGTGATCAGCATGGATACCGTGGTGGGGATCCCCAAACGGAGGATCAGGCTCGACACGGGAGTCCCGGTCATTTTCCGATAATGGAGTTCCGACAGAGACAGGGTCTGTTCTTCTTTCATCTTACTATACCTTCTTTCCCTAAGGGGAACTGATGGGAGCCGCGGCGATCCATGCCACAGCTCCCGTTATTTATGAAATATGATACATGGCTACGGGTCTGTTCCTTAATCCCGTCTCAGTGCCTCAATGGGGTTCAGCTTAGAAGCCTTCACCGCAGGCAGGAGACCGAATACCAGGCCGATCACGACCGAGAATACCACAGCGGCAATAATAGCGGGAACACTCACAGCCGTGGGTGTCTGCATCAGACGCGATAAGAGCTGAGACAGGCCTACACCAAGAGCGGCACCTAAGATACCGCCGATGCCGGTCAGCACCGCCGCTTCGATCAGGAACTGAGAAAGGATCCTGCGGCGTTTTGCACCGACAGCCTTTCGCAGACCGATTTCCGCGGTACGCTCCGTCACATTGACCAGCATAATGTTCATAACACCGACACCGCCGACCAGGAGAGAGATCCCTGCGATCCAGATCAACTGCTGATTTGCAGACTCACTCATAGATTGCAACTGCTCCGCCTTCTCCAGCAGGTCGTTGCTCCGATAGGAGATGCCGCTTTGCCGAACGGATTCGGCAATCAGATTCTCGTTGAGATAATCCGCTACGACCTTGCCCGCTGCGGTCATATCCTCTGTGGATTCCGCACTGATATCCACCTGAACAGGCTCGTCAAAGCGATAGACCACAGGCCACGCGGTCTGAGGCATGAAAATAATACCGTTTTCCTCTGTAGCATAGAGATCATAGTCCTCTCGGGAATTGATCACAGGCTCGAAGCTCTTGTTCCGCTCCATGACACCAATGACCGCAAAGGGCTCTCCCATGATCTCAATGACCTTTCCTACGGGATCCTCGGAACCGAACAGGGATCGAGCAGCGACGGTATCCAGGAGAATATTCTTCTGCACATTGGAATACTCCCGATCTCCGAAGCCGCGGCCTTGACGGATCCGATAGCCATTGACTCGAAAGTAGTTCCGATCTACACCGTAGACCTTCCCGTTAAAGGCTGTATTGCGGTAGTATACCTGGTCTGCATACTCTCTGTAGCAGTAGAAGGCGGCGTCCTTTACCCCGGGTAACTTCCGCAGGGCTTCTGCCTCTTCTTCACCCGCAGTGAGAACGCCAACGGGATTTCCATAATAAGCCACCTCGTATTCCATATCATTCTGGAACAGTCGAACAGTTACCACATTATTGCCTGCACCGATGAGGTTTTCCTTGATCTGCTCATTAGTACCCTTAATGGTGGAAATAATGGTGATAATGGCGGCAATACCGATAATAATACCCAACATGGTCAAGAAAGACCGAAGCTTATGGGAAAAGATGCTCTGGAAGGCTTGTGATACACTGAAAAACATACTCACCCCTCCTTACATCAATACATGATCTCGTCGAAGTAGACATCGCCCTCTTCTTCATAGGTGGGAGCTCCGTCTACCACATCCTTGCCATAGGGGAACGCGATCCAATCCTCTTCTGTCAAGCCACTGACCACTGCAGTATAGCCCCACATAACAGAGCCGGTCTGGATATAGGTCTTCTCAAGAAGCCCCTCTGCATTCCGTCTGTAAACATAGGATCGGCCGTTTTCTTCGCGGATATAGGCATTCTCCAGATACAGGCTACCTGTATTCTGACCCTGATCGGAGGCAAATCCCACACCGACCCATTCTCCCTCCTGAAGCTTTGCTTCCGAGGGAACAACAATGGTTGCTTCGTAAACGGATACATCGCTGTTTCCGTTATAGTAACCGTAGTCATTCTGTACCGGCTCATTGGATATGGCTACAAGGGAACCCGTTGTGCTGTATCCATAATTCATCCAGGATGTGATGTTGACCAGAGAGCCGATCTCATAGCGATCCAGTTCGTACTCACCCAAACGGATCGTGACATAGAAGGCACCGCCTTCCGAAACCTGCAGGAAGGGCTCTCCGGTAGCTTGTGCCGTTGCCTCGTCCTTCAGGTTAATGACGGTACCGTTGATGGTCGCCTTAACGATACCGGTGCTCAGTTCCTGTTTCATGGTCTCATAGGTCAGCTTTGCCATACGAGCGGCCAGATCCAGGTCGCGAACCTCCAGTTCCTTTTCCTGCTTCATCACAGCGATCTCTGCGGCTGTGTAGCCGGAACTGGTATCGATCCACTCCGTCTCACGGGTCGTGGGAGAGGTAGCTTCCTCCTGCTCCAGTATTTCGGGAATGAAGAATCGATAGGTCAGATGCCAATTTTCCCAATTGTCTGCCTCGGTGGTTTCCTCTGTGGGCTCCGTAGCCTCGGTAGCTTCGGTAGCCTCTGTAGGCTCTGTAGCCTCGGTAGGCTCCGTAGACTCCGTGGGCTCCGTAGTGCGAGTACCCTCATAAGTATGAGGCTCTACCAATGCCACATACAGACCCCAGCTGTTCTCAAGATCCCCTTTCAGAGCATTGCGTTCACGGATCTCAAATGCAAGCCAGCATTCCTGCCGCTGTTCACTGAGATGCTCTCTCAAAAATTCTTCATCAAACTCCAGTTCCTCCGACCACAGATAGCGATAAGGCTCGGATCTGGTTCCTCTGCCACCGATATAGTAAGGCAGCTCATCCACCGGATCCAGCTCGCCCGTGGTAGGCTGAGTGGTAGGTCTGGTTGTGGGAGGAGGAGAATAGGGCTTCATTTTCTTGATCTCTTCCAGCTCCGCCTTAGCTTCCTTCAGAGCCAACTGTGCCTGTTCGGATGCAAGACGCTGTCTTTCCAGCTGGATATCGGTCAAAGTCGTATCATAACGGAAGAGCGCAGTTCCCTTTTGGACAGTCTGTCCCTCCGTAACATAGACCTCCTGGATCTTTTGGGTACCGGAGAGGTAGACCGCTTGAAGATTGTTGGTAGATACCGTTCCCTCATAGCTGGGAGCTTCATCCATATATCCCATAACCAAGTGCGATACGGGAGTTACGGCTACAGGCTCGGTCTTTTGAGAGAAATACCACAGGATCCCCACCAGGATCGCCACGACCAAAATCAGGCTGACACCGGTGATCAGGATGGTTTTCATTTTCTTAGACATTGTCTGCACCCTCCTCTCCTGCTTGCTGAGAGAATGTGTCTCCGTCTTCGTAGTCTGCGAATACATCCGTAGCCTCCGTCGAATCGAAAACATCGGGTACGCTGTCAAACAGGTCGATCTCGTGACCCGTCAGTTCTTCTCCATCGATTCCGATATCTACCACCGTTCCGGAGATACCCTTAGGCAATTCCTGTGTATCGAAGCCGATTTCCGTCCCCGTCACTGCAGTCTCCTCGTATTCCTCAGAGATTTCCTCTTGGATTTCTCCTCCGAACTGCTCCAGCCACTGTGCCATGGCATCCTCTACGATGCCATAGGAGTCCTCCATGGCAGAAGTCTCCTCTTGAGCGATTGCTTCCTCATGGGCAGGCCGTGCCTCATACTGAGGCATACCTCCGGATAGGACACCGTCTCGGATGTGGCAGATCCGTTTTGCACGGGTAGCCACCTCATGCTCGTGGGTGATCATAATGATGGTCACACCACTTGCATTCAATTCATCAAAAATATCCATGATCTGATTGCCGGATGCGGAGTCCAGTGCACCGGTAGGTTCATCCGCCAACAGAAGCTTGGGATTGGTAACGATCGCACGAGCAATGGCCACTCGCTGGCACTGTCCGCCGGATAACTGATTGGGACGGAAATCCAGTCGGTCTCCCAGACCCATTCTTTCCAGAGCCACCTTTGCTCTGGCTCTCCGTTCCTTCTTGGGAACGCCGGCATACAGCAAGGGCAGAGCCACATTGTCCAGTGCAGACATTTTAGGCAACAGATAGAAGCTCTGGAAAACAAATCCCAGAGTCTCGTTTCTGACCTGTGCCAATTTATTGGATTTCAGGCTTCCGATATCCTCACCATTTAAGAGATAGGTTCCTTGGGTAGGGACATCCAGACAGCCGATCAGATTCATCAAGGTAGTCTTTCCGGAACCGGAGGGGCCCATGATTGCAAGGTAATCCCCTTCCTCTACCTGTAGGGAAACATCCGTAAGCACACGGACACTGAGTTTTCCCTGCATGTAGTCCTTGCAGATACCGTTCATATCCAACAGCATCAGGTTCCCCCTCCCTCACCATTTGCAGGAGGAGCGGCGTCAAAGTCATCGGGAGGAAGTTCCAGTTCGAAGGGATCCTCGGTCACCGTGGATCCGTCGGCTGCACCGGTTTCCTCATCCCAGATCACAAGGTCATCCTCAAAATCCGGCTCCATGTCTGCGATGCCGTCATCTGCATCTACGCCAAATTCCATATCCTCTTCCCCGACGGGAGTATCTACACCCTGTTCGGGATCCTCTCCCTGGGCAGGCTCATCCGGCAGGATCTCTGTAATGGGAGCACCCTCCTGAATGTTCTCGTTGGGGAATGCAATACGGTCGGTCTTTGCCAAACCGCTGAGGATCTCGTAGCAGTTCAGTTCGGCATCATATTCGCCCAGTTCGATGTACAGCTTAACGATCTGATCCTTCTTATCGGCACCCCAAACAAAGTAGGCACCGTCGGATTGATTCATGCAAATATAGGATGCATCCAGCCACAAGCCCTCTGCTGTGGTAGTCTGTCCGTAGTTGGGCTCGATAAAGACGTGCTGTCCCAGAAGCATTCCTTCGCTGTTATCGGGTGTGACATAAAAGGGATAGCTGCTGGAGCTGTACATGTCATCAGAGCCGTAATAGTAATTGTTGTTCTCTTCTGCCTGAGAGTCTACGGAGGTGATGGTGCCCGTCCAGTTCATATCATCATTGATACGGGAACGGATGATCACGCTCTGGCCCACATACAATTCATCACGATTCAGCTCATTTACAGAGCCCTTGATCCGATATTCGCCCACACGGGACAACAGGATATAAGGCAGGGGCTCACCGGTGTACATATCATAGCCACCGTCTTTATTGATCTTTTTGACCTGGCCGGTAATGGGAGACTTGACCTCTCCGGTATCGGTATTATTCTTCAGTTCCTGAAGTTCCTTCTGTTTGAGGGACAGATTGTACTCTGCCTCCTTCTGATCTGTCTGGAGGCTCTGGATCTGGAGGGTGTATGCCAGCTTATCGGATTCCTTGGCATTCTTCTTTTCCTTTTCCAGCTGGGTGATCTGATTCTTCAGGTCGGTGATCTGGTTCTTGATCTGCTCGATCTCCAGGTTGACCTTGTCGATCTGCAGACTTGTGTTACCGGTCTTGTAGATAAACAGAACATCGCCTTCGTTAACATTCTGACCTACCTCTACGGCAAGGCCGGAGATCTCCCGATCCATGTCCCGTTCTACCTTGACCTCTTCCTGTGCCATAACGACACCGGAGCTGATATTAAAGGCTCCTGTATTACTGTATCCCATGATCTCTGCCACCGTTTGCACATAAACCGGCTCCAACTTGTTATTGCAACCGACAAAGAGGCTCATGACCATGGCGAGGATACAGATGCATACTGTAATTTTCCTAACAGTCTTTTGTTTCTTCATAGGTAATTCCTCCAAAACACAGGACTTATCCAAGGATAGTCGCAACAGCGGCCCCCAACTCCTCGGTACCCAGAGTCTCTGCCTTTCCTGCATCGCAGGCACGAGCGACCTGAGGATCCATAGGCAGACGGGCAAGAACAGGCAGATGATATTCTGCCGCGATCCGTTCTACATGGCTCTCGCCAAAGATTTGATGTTTTCCACCGCAATCCGGGCAACGGAAGTAGCTGTAATTCTCTACCAGACCCAGAACGGGAACATGCATCATAGATGCCATCTTCACTGCCTTGGCAACGATCATAGAAACCAGATCCTGAGGAGAGGTCACAATAATGACACCGTCAATGGGCAGGGACTGGAATACGGTCAGAGGGACATCGCCGGTTCCGGGAGGCATATCCACAAACATATAGTCCACATCATCCCAAATAACATCGGTCCAGAACTGCTTGACGGCACCGGCAATAATGGGGCCACGCCACAGAACGGGATCACTCTCGTTATCCAGCAGAAGATTGATGGACATGATCTGAATGCCACCCTCGCTGATAGCGGGATAGAGACCTTCCTCATCTGCGCCTTCGCATTCACTGACACCAAAGGCCTTGGGGATAGAGGGTCCGGTAATATCCGCATCCAGAATGCCTACACGCTTGCCAGCCTTGGATACAGCCGTTGCCAAGAGGGATGTGACGGTGCTCTTACCGACACCGCCCTTACCGGAAACAACGGCAATGACTTTCTTAACAGAAGATTTGCTATGCAGTTCTGCCAGAAGGCTTTCCTGCTTACGCTCACCGCAGCTCTCGCCGCAGGAGGAACAATTTCCACTACACTTTTCGCTCATAATATATATGCTCCTTACGCAAAAATCAAATTTCAAAAAAAGGATAAATTTAAGGGTAATGCATCTCTCAAATCCACAATATACAGATCAAATCACGGCCTGACCCATCCCATATTGTGTTTTTATAGTTACCCATTGTATATCCATTCTATTATAGTCCATGACCCCTTTTATGTCAAGGAATAATCCGAGAAATTCACACAATGTTTCCATGTACTTCTTATGAAATCATTGGTATTTTTGCCTATAATACTGTTTCTTGATAAAAAGAATTGAAAATTCTTTTTATTGCAGGATGAATATCCTGCACCGCCTATGGCGGAAGAAACAGTATTACACAGCATTTCTTGGCGGCCATGCCGCCATGCCGCTTATTAGCGGCATAATAAAACGGTCAAACCGTTTTATTAGAAATAAGTATAACAGAAAAAACTTCGGACAAAGAACCTCTATTCTTCGTCCGAAGTTTTTCTGTTTTCTTTTACCGAAGGAGCTCAAGGAGTGCTTCCCCACTGTGTTCCTCCGTGACCCGGAATCTGCCCAGCTGTCGCAGGGATTGGGGCAGACCCTTTACAATGGTATTGACCCTCGCCTCTGTGGTAAAGGTCATATACACACCCATCTCTCCCAGAGCTACCTCGCTGACCTCGGAGCATAGGCCGAAGGGGTAAGCCAAAATTTTGGATCCCTCCCCCAGCAGTTCTTCCATGGCCCGAAGATCCTCCTGTAAGAATGCGAGATATTTTTCCTCGGATTCATTCTCTTTTTGAAGGACACCTTTCCGCCGTGGCTCCGGGTCTCTGCCCTCTACCTCATGAATGTTGTAGCCGTGGCTCCCTACGGTAATGAGTCCCGAGGTTTCCATTTCCATAGCTTCCTCCACAGAGAAGTGGGGATTCATGGCAACGCCTGTATCCTTGTAGGTATCTTTCCCCATGGAAACACCAATGGCAAAGATCGCCGCAGGGAAGTTAAATTCCTTTAAAATGGGATAAGCCAGTTCGTAATTACTGCTGTAGCCATCGTCAAAGGTAATGACCACAGGCTTTTCCGGCAGGGGAGATCCCTTTTCCACATAATCTCGCAGTGCCTGCAAGCTCACAGGCTCATAGCCGGCATCTCTCAGGATCGCCATATGCTCACGGAAGGTAGAGACCTGTACCGTATCGGAATTGGTCTGTCCCCCGTCCTCTACAAGATGATGGTACATAAGGATGGGTACCTGACAAGTAAGGTCTTCTTCCTCCAAAGGCATTCCCTCAGGCGCACCGGGTTGGGAGCCAAGGGGAACAAATTCGCCGAAATCCTCGGGAATATACAGGCTGTCATTCCCAAAGATCCGCCCCAGAGCCATTGACCCCACATTGTTACGGAAATGGGTATCATCATAGAAATACCGGGGCTCGTAGCTGACAGAGCTGAGAGTAAAATCCCAATACTCCGTGATCTGTGCCAAAGTGTTGCGGAACCGAGCCTGATCCTCTACGGAGAAATCATCGTTCGCCTCCCAATAGGCAGGCTGGCAGGTAACGATCAGGCGGATGCCCTTCTCTTCACACAGGGCTTTGATCCTTGCAACAGCGGCCATAGACGCCTCTAATGCAAGCATAGACCGGTTGTTCTCGGGATAAGCCGTAAATACAGTGTATTGACTCTTTGCCGTATAAGACGCAAGATCCCCGATAGGCTCTACATCTCTACGGCTCTTGTCATAAGAACCGGTGGCAGGATCAAATACCTCATAAGCCTCCTGCAAATAGCTGTTTTTCCAATAGCTTTGGAGCTTGTTCCAACTGTCTGCAGGGGTATTGAACAAATATTGCAGATTTCTGAGAAGGCCGTTACTTCCGTCGACCTTATAGTAGTGATAGGTCGCAAGATCCGTCTGCGGAACATTGTACTCTGAAGCGATCTTCATAGACAGATTCAGCAGAAGATTCTTGACCTCGTAATTGTCAATGAGATACTTGCAGATCAGTTCAAAATCCACCATATCCGTTCCATAGAAGAAACAGTTGTAAAATTTAGCATCCAGATATTCATTCAGTTCCTCTATGGGATAGGAACTGGAGCCGGAAGAGCCTACAATGTAGGAATCATATTCCCGGTGGTGCTCCTCTAAATAAGATATTTTGGCGGCTCTGGGATTGAGAGTCTCATTGTAACTCCACCAGTCTAAGATCGGATCTCCAAAAACCCCGTAGGGATCCACAAGATAATTAAACAAACCAATGAACACAGCTATCAAGACTACCGTTGCTACCAGCATACGGAGCCATGCACCGGAGGACATTCTAACATTCTTTTCCATCATGACCTCCTAAAACTGTTGGTAGATAAATTCTACCTGAATGCCGCTGCCACGGAAAATGCCGAAGACACACAAAAGCACCAGTGCCGCAAACAGGCATATCCACTGGATAAAGGGATGCTTCCGATCCAACGCCTTTGGAAGCTCTGCCCCCTGTTCCTGTTTCCACTCGATTATAAGCATGATCACCGTTCCCACAGCTACTACAAGATAATCTGTCAGGCTCAGTCCGAAGGAAGAGAAGGTACCGTCTGTCAGCTGGTAGAAGCAGGGGGACGTAACTGTCTTTTTCAGCATAGCCAGCCCCACCAAAAGACGGGGAGCACGGGTGATATACCGCCCCACAAACACGATGGCTGTGGTTCGCAAAATGCAAAACAGTCTGAACCGGGGGCTTTTATCCTGAATAGACAGCTTCTTTTTCCAGCCGCTATAGGTTCCTGCCAAGAGAACCGAGGCTGTCAGAATGATACCGTTATAGAACCCATAGGCAATATAGCGGAAGTTCGCCCCGTGCCAAATGCCGATGATCAGATACACCACAAAGGTTGCCGCGGCAGTGGGGATCACCTTGCCGACTTTACCCTTAAAGTACTTTCTTGCCCACCGTCCCAGATTTGCAAAGGGCTTGGAGAAGGACAGGGGATAGAACACATAGTCCCGCATCCAACTGCCTAAGGTAATATGCCACCGTCTCCAATAATCTGCCAGAGATGTGGCAAAGAAAGGACGCTTGAAGTTTTCTGCAAGGTCGATTCCAAACATTTTGGCAATCCCTCGGGTAATGTCAATACCGCCGCTAAAGTCACAGTAGAGCTGTATGCAGTAAAACAGCACCCCGAAGGCATAGAAGAAGCCACCGTATTGCTCCGGTGCATCGAATACGGCATTGACAACCATTGCTGCCCGGTCTGCAATGAGCATTCGTTTCAGATAGCCCCAGAGAGCAAGCTGCAAGCCTTCTTTTACCTTGTCCCCATCCCATGGATTTCCCTTGAGCAATTGGGGTTGCAGCTGATCATATCGGCTGATAGGTCCCTGAACCATTTGCGGGAAGAAAGAAACAAACAGGCTGAATTTTAAGATATTTTCTTCTGCCTTGTACTTCCCCCGATAGCAGTCCACCACATAGCCTACGCTCTGGAACATATAGAAGCTCAGTCCCACAGGCATGATCAGATCCAACTGTGGAAGCTGCCATCCACTTGCGTTTCCAATGGCTTGCGCCGTAAAATTCCAATACTTTACCCCAAACAGCAAGCCGAAATTCAGAAGCAGATCAAGGATCAAAACCAGCTTTTTTCGGGTTTTGATCCATTGGTCTTTTTCTTTTTTCTGTTCCGGTGTAAGGGCGGCTTTCAGCTCATTTAGGGAATACAGAAGCCGACCGCCTACATAGTTTGTGCCTACGGTAAAGAGCAGAAACAGTCCCGCCCGCCAACCGCCTGCCAAATAAAAGGCAACGTTGGCGCCCAAAAGCACACACCACCGATACCGTCCGGGCATCAGGTAGTACACAAGCAGAGCCACAGCTACCTCTGCTATAAAGGTCAATGAGAAAAAGTTCATTACAGTCTGCTTTCGATCAGAGCCAGAAGGGCATCTACAGAATTAAAGTTCTCCGGCAGAAGGTCATCTACCGTCAGCTCAACGCCGAATTCCTGCATAACCTCGGTAACGATCATAACGATATCCAGAGATTCCAACAGACCGTCATCAATAAGAGCTGTCTCGGTTTCAAAGTCCACTTCGGGACAAGCTTCTGTCAGGATGTTTAAAAGTTTTTCTTTCATAGTTCTTCGTCCTTGTCAAAATAATATACACGGGAGATCCAGCCGTCTTTTTCGTAACCGAAGCTTTCGTACAACCGACGGGCGGTGATATTCTCCTCCCCTGTCCAAACACGGCTCAAGGCCGTGCCACAGCGGTTTAAGTAGGCTCCTACCAAGGCTCTGCCATAGCCACAGCCTCGTCGGTTTTTGGTCACTGCCAGATGGCGAAGCTCTGTGGTTTTCCCCTTTTCTTCATAGTGGAGGACTCCACCGGGAAGGCTCAGGATCTGCCCCTTGTCGCACAGAGCTTTCCATTCCTCTTCCGAAGGGATACAGCCTGTAAGGGGCGAAAAGCACTCTTGCAAAAGTCCGTAGGAATCTTTTTCCTCTCCGCATTCCTCTACGCCCTCACAAGGGTAGGCTTCACGAATGCTTCCTTTTCTGGTATAGCGGATCCGCTTTAGGATCATAGAGAAGCCTAACGCTTCCATATCCTGTGCTACTTCCTCCATAGGCTCTCCTTCTCTGCGGAAGGGAAGCTCCGAAATCGTCGGTCTTTCCGGTTTCCAGCCATGGAGTCTTTCCCCCTTTTTCAGAAGGAAGTTTAAAATATCCCGGTGCTGTCTTCTCCGTAGGAGGAGCAGACCACAGGGGGCTTCTGCAAGAAACAGGGTGCCTTGGCGGATCTCCCTCTCCAGCTTCTCTCTATCGGGAATGCCGTTGGTAGCTCCCGATTGGAGAAGGAGGCCGTTGCCCGCCCGGGCTTCCTGTGTGTAGTCCGTTACAGGGATCAGCATAAGTATTCCTCTTTCAGCTTGCTCCGATCGATCTTTCCGTTAGGCAGACGGGGCATAGCTCGTAAGCTGTGATAATCCGTCGGGATCATATATTTAGGCAGAGCTCCCGTAAGAGCCTTGGCAAGCTCCGTTCCCGTCAGTTCTCCCTCGTACACCGCTAAAAGCTTATCCTGCTCCTTGTGGAACAGGCAAACAGCGGCACGGATCCCGGGAACACTGTTGAGAGCGGTCTCGATCTCACCTAATTCGATACGGTAGCCCATAAATTTGATCTGGCTGTCCTTCCGGGACAGGAAGAGTATATCCCCCGTCTCTGTCAGGGCACCGATATCTCCCGTGCGGTACATCCGATCGGGATACAAGGGATTCAGGGGATTCTGCACAAAGGCGGCATTGGTCTTTTCCCAATCGCCGAAATATCCTACAGCAAGACCGGAGCCTCGGACACAGATCTCTCCCGGTTCTCCCACGGGAGCGAGAGTGTTTTCCTCTGTCAGCAGAAGAACCTCTTTATTGGCACAAGCCTTTCCGATGGGGATAGGCTCGTTATCTGCAAATTCCCGTTCAATGGGGTACCAGGTACAATCTACGGTGACCTCTGTAGGTCCATAGAGGTTGGTATATTGGACATCGGGCATGGCACGACGCCAGATGTTCAGCTGTTTTGCCTGTAAGGCCTCGCCGCCTAACAACACCCGTTTCAGGTATAGGGGAATGTATTTCTCAAAGACCCCGGAATTGGCAACCATATGGAAAGCCGCCGTTGCCCAGGATAAGGTAGTGATCTTCTTTTCGTTCAATGCTTCTACCAAAAGCTTGGGGAACAGGAAGCACTTTTTCGGCAGAATATAAGTGGTTGCGCCGGTGCGGAGGGTCAGATACAGATCCTTGACAGACAGGTCGAAGAAGAAGGGTGCCTGATTTCCCAGACGATCTTCCGCTGTGACTCCGGTAATCTCCTCGTACCACAGGGTAAAGTCCATGAGACTTCTGTGTGAGATCAGGATCCCCTTGGGCTTTCCCGTAGAGCCGGAAGTGAAGATCATATAGGCAGGATCCAGATCCAGGGCATTGTCTCTGGCTCTTTGGAGTCCTTCCCGATCTGCAGGGGTCTCTGCGGAATGGGCAACGGACAGCATGGGACAGGACAGGTTCAACTTTTCTATGACCTTGCCGTCCTTCTGCCCGTAGAGCAGAGCCACAGGCTCCATCTGTTCCAAAACATCCGACATCCGTTGGATCGGCATAGCACTATCCACAGGCACATAACAGCACCCTGCATACATAGCACCCATATAACCTTCGATACTCTCAACGCTGCGACCTGTCAAAACCGCAACAGACCCCTTGCGGAAATTCTCACAGCCAAGGATGGCCGAGCCGATGGAACGGCTCCTTTCTACCAGCTCCCGAAAGGAAACCTCTCTGCTGTCATCTGCAAAGGCGATTGCCTCAGGATACCGCTGTGCGGTTTGCTCCAAATATTCCAAAACCGTTCGTTCCAAGACCTCCGCCCCCTTTCTCAAAAAAGCATATTCTGCATTGATTATACAATTCCCCGGATCAAAAGTCAAGAAAATACCGCACAGAGTAGACAGGAAACAAATTTTGCCCTATAATTTCTGTAAAATGTGAAAAATTTCCTCCCGATCATTCGTTTTATAGTCAGAAGGATCCTTTCTCTTCACTTTGGAGGTGAACCATTGAACATACAACACTTTGAATGGGTCGTAGAGACCTACAGTCCCATGCTGTTACGCATTGCATTTCTCTACCTAAAAAATACAGCAGAAGCAGAGGATATTGCTCAAGAAGTCCTGCTGACCTACTGGCAAAAGGAGCCCACTTTCCCAACAGAGGCCGCCAGAAAATCTTGGCTCTATAAAACAGCTTCCAATCGTTGCAAGGATCAGCTTCGGTCCCATTGGTTCCAAAAGCGAGCAGAACTGCCCGAAACACTGTCTTATCTTCCCCCGGAGGAGTCGGAACTGTTGGATGCCGTACTGAAGCTGGATGCCAAATACCGAATTCCTCTGCATCTGCACTATTATGAGGGCTATTCCCTCAAGGAGATCGGCAAGATCCTTTCTCTCCCCCCTGCCACGGTGGGAACCAGACTCCATCGCGGAAAAGAATTACTCAAAGAATTATTAGGAGGAAATAACTATGAACATCTATGATCGTATGATGTCCCGACTTACCTTTCGGGAAGATTTCTGTGAAGAAACCGTTAAAAAAGCCGTAAAACACCCTAAAAACCGAAATGCTCCCGGTCATTGGGTCGCAACAGCCGCCTGTTTCTGTTTATGCACTGTGCTGTTACTGGGAACGGCACTTGCTTTCTCCCCTGCTCTGCGAGGATTACTGATCCCTAATACCGTCGTAGAAACCACAGAATCCCCCATGGTTCCCCAAGAGCCCAACACCCAATTGGAATCCACCATGGATGGAATCACCGCCCGCTACTACAAGCTCGATGGCGAATCCGCCGCCCACGAAGGCTTCGGCAGTGCGTACCCTGTTATGAAAAATGGCGTTCTCACCTTCTACAGCCTCACAGATCATGGTGAGCTTCAAAAGGCAAAAAGTCCCAAACATATCCAAACCGAAATCACATATAAAGGAAAAACCTGGTCATTAGATATGGATGTCTACGGTGGAGATATTCCCACCGTCCACCAAGGAGAGTATAAGTACCCCTTAGACGGAAATCATATCACCCTCGGTCGTTGGGAGGATGATCTATGGCTCCCTATTTATGTAGATCTGACAACAATGGAAATAGAAGATCCCACCCTCAACCTCACCTTTACCCCGGATCCGGATGCGAAAAAAACCTATGTTTACGGTTATCCCGGAAGCACTAGCCTGCTGATCGTTTCCGAATTGGGTAATGAGTCCCAACGGTTCTACCTTGGAAACGGGCAGACCGGGCAGACCACACTCTTAGGCGAGGGTAGCCGCGATCGTTGGTTCCTGTGGAACGGAAAAGTCTATTCCTACGACAGCGAGCATCTGTCTCTCGTGGCGGAAAATGGCAAAGAACTACCCTTGTTCGACGGTAAAGCCTGTTCCTATAATCAAGGCGGCTTTGCTTTCCGTTGGGAAGACTCTGATCTCCATGTCATAGACCTTCGGGATCAAGGGGAATATATCCTCGAAAACTGTTCCGAAACCTTCCCAAGTCCCTTATTCACCCACAATCGGGCAGGGACAAAGCTCTGTGTCTCCAATGCAGAGCTCCAAGACGGTCTGCATAACACCGCCATTGGCATTATAGACCGAGAAACCGGAACCATGGTCACCCTGAATCGGAATCCCGCCATGCAGGAACGGCTCATGGGCTGGTTTGACCACGATCACTTCCTCATTGCAGGAACCATTGAGGACGAATGGTATATCTGCTTGTACGAGATCCCCACCGTTTGATCCCCAAATTCCCGTTTATCGCTCTGTGAGAGCGAGTGAAGTGCCTTTGGCGTGAAGTGCTGTCCGCGTGAAGTACCCACCGTAGGTGGGCGTGAAGTGCCTTTGGCGTAGATGTGTGCCCCAAGGGGCACGAATTAAAAATAT
>JAZOXB010000059.1:0-2119 GCA_045659585.1 Faecousia sp.
CGTTCATCAGCTGATCGTCGGACATCTTCTGGATGGTGGACAGGGCCTTAGCCAGAATTTCGGAGTGGGAGCGGTGAGAACCGAAAGCGAAGTCGTTCTCGTCCAGCAGGTATGCCTGGCCGACACAAGCTGCTTCCTGACCGATGGACAGGTGAGCGGGGCCGGGATAAGTATGGTCGATGCCGTTGTAGCCACCCTGGGTCTTGATATTGTTCAGCATGGTCTCGAACTCACGCAGAACGGTCATATCACGGAAAATACGGATCAGGTCTTCCTTGGTGTACTTACCGGATTCCAGCTCTTCCTTAACGGTCTTGTTGTACTGGTTGACAGGGATGTCCTTGAAGCTGACCACGCTGGGAGCGCGAACAACGGAAGGATCCACAAACAAACTCTTGGGCATTGTATTTTTCCTCCTAAATTAAATATGGAAAATTGCTTCTCTAATAATCTCCGCAACAGTGGGATGCGGGAACACCATTTTCTGCAGCCGCTGGGGAGGCAGTTGGGTGTCTACCATCATGGTTGCGGTCATAATGATCTCAGATGCGTAGGAGCCGACGATGTGACAACCAACCAGACAGTTCCGGTCGGTATCCACCACCAGCTTGATGAAGCCCTTACCACCCTCGGTCTCTGCAAGGTAACGCCCTGCGTAAGACATAGGCAGCTTCACTTCCTTGACGTTCATTCCCAGCTTTTCGGCACCTTCCTTGCTATGGCCCACAGAAGCCACCTCAGGGTCGGTGTAGATCACCGCAGGAATCACATCATAACGCATTTCATCGGGTCTGCCAAGCATATGGTTCACTGCCACTTCCGCCTCGCGGTAAGCGGTATGTGCCAGCATCAGCTTGCCATTACAGTCGCCGATGGCGTAAACATTTTGTACCGTAGTGCACAGATGACGGTCGGTAACGATGGCAGCCCTGTCCATCTGCAATCCCAAAGTCTCAATGCCGATATCGGCAGTAGAGGGCTTGCGTCCGGCAGCCAGCAGTACCTTGTCGCAGGGAAGCTCTTTGATTTCGCCGTTCTCTTCATAGACAACGGAGCCCCTCTTCACTTCCAGAACCTTGGAAGAAAGCTTGAACTTCATCCCCCGCTTTGTAAAGGCATCGGTAAGAACCTTGCAGATCTCCGGATCGGTAGCACCGGCGATCTTGGGCATCATCTCAATGACGGTTACATCCACACCAACCGATGCGAAGTAGTAGGCCATCCCCAGACCAATGACACCGCCGCCGATACAAACCAGGGACTTAGGCAGGGTCTTTTCGTCCAGCACTTCCCGGTTGGTCACCACGAAGCCGGAATTAAGACCTTCCTTCAGTCCGGGAACAGGAGGCACCACAGTCTCAGAGCCGGTGGCGATCACCAGCCGGCGACCGGTGTAGACCTGTCCGTCAGCCTCTACGGAAAATCCGCCTTCTGCTCTGCCCGTGATCCGGGCAGAGGCAGAGATAACGGTAACTTTATTGGCGCTCATAGTGGCACCCACACCGGACACCAGTGTTTTTACCACCTTATTCTTTCGCTCCACTACCTTAGCGTGGTCATAGGTAACACCTTGCACGGTGACACCGTAGGCAGCGCTCTCGGCAGCGTGGCGATACATTTTGGAAGAGTTCAGCAGTGTCTTTGTGGGGATGCATCCTTCATTGAGGCAAGTGCCTCCCAAGGACTTTTTCTCGAACAAGGCAACTTTCATACCGCCCTGGGCAGCTCGTTCGGCGCATAAGTAACCGCCGGGTCCGCCACCTACGACCAGTAGATCGAACAGTTCCATAGGCGTGACCTCTTACTTGCTCAGCAGAACGGTGAAGTTCTCCAGGTTTGCGCCCAGCTCCTTCTGGAACTTAGCAGCAGGAGTGCCGTCAACCGCACGGTGATCGTAGGTCAGGCTCAGGCCCATTGCAGGATAGATCTCGATATTGCCATCCTTACCCTTACGGACACGGTCGATGGTGCCGCAGACACCCAGGATACCGGTCTGGGGAGGATTGATAACGGGAGTGAAGGACTCAACACCCATATTGCCCAGGTTGGACACGGTGAAGGAACCACCGGACAGCTTATCGGGGCTGATTGCGCCGTCACGGCACTCAGCAGCCAGAGC
>JAZOXB010000060.1:0-2975 GCA_045659585.1 Faecousia sp.
CATGACCCTGAACAGATCTATTAAGGAAAACGGTGAAATTCTGGACATCATTGCCGGCCCCTTCTTCATCTGCGGATGCGATACAGAACGCTTTTCCAGCCTGACCGAGAAGCAACAGCAAACCTATCTGCGACAGTTCCATTATCCCGAACAGTTCGCAAGAATCAACGGTGAGATTCGATCTATGGCTTACAAGCCCGACCGAGACCGATAATTCAAATTTATACTACAACAAAAAAGGAGAAACGCCATATGAGCAAGTTTATTATCAGCTTAGAGAACGTCTATAAGAGGGAATATCTGGTTCCCGAAGAGGATATCGAGGCGGCAGTCAAGGATGCTGTCGATGTCAGTTTTGAGCACATGAAAAACCATTACTACGGCGATTTAGCCGCTGCTAATTTCTACATCCGCTTGGATTCTGAACCCGAAAGTGAGAGGAGTCAGTTCGGTTCCATTACAGTGGACGAACGTGGGCACTGCACTTATACTATGGATGCCGACAAGAATGATCAGTGTAGCGGTGAGATGTGTGCCGCCTGCGCAGAGGACTGCGACAACTGCCCCTTTGACAACATCTGTGACATGTATGAGGAGGATCCCGACGACCCGGAAGATGAAGAGAGCGAGAGTCCCACTGAGGAAATTATGGCGTATCTTGCCCTGATTTCCGATCAGTTGGAAAGCCTCACATCCCTTCTTGAGAAGGTCTGCAAGGTCTCCCCGGAGAAGTAATCGCAGGGAAAACACAGGGGGCGGTAGCCCATGGCGATGTCTTAGCAAGCACTGGATTTGCTTGTGCAAACCCGCTTGTCCTGGGCTTGCCGCCCCTGAAACCCCGCAGAAAGGAGTCTCATATGAGAAAAAGAAATCGCAGAATAGAAATCTATTTTACAGATTCTGAATATGAGGATCTAATGAAAAAAGTACAGGCGGCAAAACTCACTCGGGAAGAATTCTGCCGCTTAGCTCTCCGGGGAGCAGAACTCAAAGAGGCTCCTCCGGCTGAGTTTTATTCCCTCATTATGGAAGTTCGCAAAGTTGGTGTCCACCTAAACCAGATCCTCCGCAAGGCAAATTCCATCGGTTTGTTGGATGTTCCTTTGATCAGAAAGTCTTTGGAGGAACTGTATAAAACGGAAGATATGCTGTGGAAAACCTTTGAAAACGAGGAGCCGTAGTTATGGCGGTAACTGCAATTTGGGATATCAAAGGTCGTGTAGATCAAGTTCTCGGATATGTCATGAACCCTCAAAAAACCATGGCAGATATGGCAGACCTTCATGCTGTGGAGGATGTGCTGAAATATGCTACCTCCTCTGCCAAAACAGAACAGATGAAATATGTCAGTGGAATTAACTGCAATCCTGCAAGAGCCGTTACAGACTTTAGGCAGACGAAAAAACGGTGGAAAAAGACGGGCGGCATTGTAGCTTTTCATGCCTATCAGAGTTTTAAGCCCGGTGAGGTGGATCCTGAGACTGCACATAAAATTGGAGTGTCTTTAGCCCGTGAAATGTGGGGAGATCGCTTCGAGATTGTTGTTTGTACGCACTTAAACACAGAACATTGCCATAATCACATAGTAGTCAATTCTGTCTCCTACCGGGACGGAAAACGGTATAACGACTGCAAGGAAACATATCGAGAAATCCGGGAAGCCTCAGACCGTCTGTGTAAAGAATACCAACTCTCAGTTATCCGAAATCCCAAAAGTAAAGGCAAACACTATGCCCAATGGAGTGCGGAGAAAAACGGAAAGCCCACATACAGATCCCTGACTCAACAGGACATAGACCGAGCTATTGCGGCCTCTGTCACAGAGCAACAGTTCTGGAAGAACTTGGAGCAAATGGGCTATACACTCCGACTCTATACCCAATCGGGTGAAATGCGGAAGCATCCTTCCATTCTTGCTCCCGGAGCGAAGAAAGCCCAACGCCTGGACAATCTTGGAGAGGGTTACGACTACGAGGATATCATTGATCGTATTCTCCGAAATTACCGTACAAAGCCATTGGTGGATGCACCCAAAGTGCAAGAACCGAAAACCTACAAGCTCTCCGGAATAGCTCCCACGACTGCCAAAAGAGGCGGACTGTGGGCAGTTCACTTCCGCTACTGCTGTTACCTCCAAAGAATCTATCGGAATCCGACATCTGTTTCTCAGGTGTCGGATTCTCTCCGAGAAGACCTGATTCAAATGGACAAACTCTTTGATCAAGTCAAGTACCTTGCCAAAACAAAATTTCAAACCTTAGATGATTTGCATGAGAGACAAGACGAGATCAAGGACAGGATGGAGGAACTGAAGCAGGAACGAAAGGAATTGTATAACTCACACAAACGAGCATTGAGAAAGGAGGATCCCCATGAAGTAGAAGAAATTGAAAAACGGCAAACATCCGTGTCGGAAGAGCTGAGAGCCCTTCGGAAAGAGATGGCTATGTGCTATGCCATTGCCCGTCGTTCCGGGGAGCAAGAACAAAATCCTATAGGAAAGGAGCAAAACAAACATGAACCAAGGCGGCGAAGCAGCGGAACAAATCGTGAGGATGTCCCTCAACGGAGCTGAAGTAGCACTAAAGCTTACGGGTGCAGGAGCAAAGGAACTTGCCATCTTGCTGGGAAAGGCCATTGCACTGGCTTTCTCCGGCAAGAAGGTACGAGGCAAAACACGATTGAAGTCCATGCTAAAGAACGAAAAAAACCTCAAAATATTCGCTGTCCCCGACAAAGATCTGAAGAAGTTCTGCAAGGAAGCCAAGAAATACGGCATACTGTATTGCGTTCTGAAGGATAAGAAAGCCAAAGACGGTATGACGGATCTTCTTGTCAGAAGCAGCGATGCGGCAAAAATCAACCGTATCTTTGAACGCTTCAACTTAGCTTCTGTGAACCGAGCAGATGTGGAAAACCAGCTTGAGAGAAACCGCAATGTTCTCCCTAAAAAGGATACCCGAACCGAAAAGGAC
>JAZOXB010000061.1:0-22531 GCA_045659585.1 Faecousia sp.
ACGCTTGGTCGCATCGTTGCACTTGGCCTTCAGCACATCATAAACGGCAGTTACAGCCAGAGAGGTGTTGAGGTCGCCGTTGAGAGCGGTCTCAAAACGCTGCTTGAGAGCGGCGAAAGCCTCTGCCTCTACCTCGCCCTCTTCTTCCAGAGTGGCGATCTTGGCAATGAGCTTATCATAGGTGACCTTGGCATTTTCCAGATTCTCCCAGGAGAATACCAGATTGCGACGGTAGTGGCTCTGGAGGCAGAACAGACGGTATACCAGAGGATCGTAGCCCTTTTCTTCCAACAGGGAAACGGTGAGGAACTCACCCTTGGACTTGGACATCTTACCACCCTCGGTATTCAGATGGTGCACATGGAACCAGTAGTTGCACCACTTGTGTCCCAGATATGCCTCGGACTGGGCGATCTCATTGGTGTGATGGGGGAAGGCATTGTCGATACCACCGCAGTGGATATCCATATCCTCGCCCAGATGCTTCATGCTGATGCAGGAGCACTCGATGTGCCAGCCGGGATAACCGACGCCCCAGGGAGAATCCCACTTGAGAGCCTGATCTTCAAACTTGGACTTGGTGAACCAGAGAACGAAGTCGTTCTTGTTCCGCTTGTTGGAGTCTTCCCCAACGCCTTCGCGGACACCGATCTCCAGATCTTCTTCCTTGTGGTCATTGAAGACATAGTACTTCTCCAGCTTGGAGGTATCAAAGTATACATTGCCACCTGCAAGGTAAGCATATTCCTTCTCAATGAGAGTAGAAACCATGTGGATATACTCGTCGATGCAATTGGTAGCAGGCTCTACCACATCGGGAGTCTTGATATTCAGCTTGGCGCAATCGGCAAAGAAGGCATCGGTGTAGAACTTGGCGATATCCATAACGGTCTTGTTCTCACGCTTGGCACCCTTAACCATCTTATCCTCGCCGGTGTCTGCATCGGAAGCCAAGTGACCAACATCGGTGATGTTCATAACACGCTTGACATTATAGCCCAGATAACGGAGAGCCTTTTCCAGCACATCTTCCATAATATAGCTACGGAGATTACCGATGTGGGCATAGTGATAGACCGTAGGGCCGCAGGTGTACATTTTTACGATGTCGGGATTGTTGGGAACGAACAGTTCCTTCTTGTGGCTAACGGAATTGTAAAGATACATGATATAATTTCTCCTTTTCGAGTTTTGTATAAGTTTATTGCTTCTGCTCCATTTCAAGCAGTTGTTTTTCTAAGGTCTCGATCCGCGCTCGGAGATAGTCGAATTCCGCACGAATGGGGTCAGGAGTGTGGATATGGTCTAACTTTTCACCGTTGATTTTGACCACACGACCGGGAACGCCGACTACGGTGGAGTTGGGAGGAACCTCTTTCAGAACCACGGAGTTTGCCGCTATTCGGGCATTATCCCCAACTTTGAAGGGTCCCAATACCTTGGCACCGGCTCCCACCATGACATTGTTGCCGAGAGTGGGATGTCGCTTGCCTTTATGAGCACCGGTACCGCCTAAGGTTACATTCTGATATAGGAGGCAATCGTCTCCGATCTCTGCAGTGGCACCAATGACGATTCCGGTACCGTGGTCAATAACCAGGCGTCTGCCGATGGTAGCCGCGGGATGGATCTCTACGCCTGTTCGCCGCTTGGCAAACTGAGATACCCAACGGGCTAAGAATCCCATTTTGTGTTTATAAAACCAATGAGCTACACGGTAATACATCTGGGCATGGAGGCCGTTATACAGCCAGAATATCTCAAATTTACTCCGTGCCGCAGGGTCATTTCTCTGGTATGCCTCAATCGTTTCCATCAAACGCATACAGATTCCCTCCTTCAAATATGGGTAATCAGAGGATAAAAAAAGCCACCTCTGAATTGCTCCAGAGGCGGCATAATTCCGCGGTTCCACTCTGATTTCTCACTCGTAGCCTTAACGCGGCCAACGGGGTCTCCCCTTCGCTCCCGAACGCACTTTCTCCCATCTACTCCCATGTCCGCTTTCAGCCGGTGACGGACACTCTCTGTGGGTCTCTGACGAGATACTCTTTTCGATCAACGCGATATTTTCATCTATATTATATTACCATTTTCTTTCCTTTGTGTCAAGGAAATTAATTACAATGCATCTCTGTTTTGGAAGAAATATTCTCCACCGGAATACAGTGTGGTAGCAGAAATCGCAATAATGCAGATCCAGTACAGGATGTCAATGACAGTTTGTCCCAAGAGCTTTACAGGCAGGTTTGCACGGAGCAGGAGCATGATGCACAGGCAAACCATAGTAACAACAGTCTTGACCTTTCCCGACCAGCCTGCAGCAATGACACGACCCTTGGCGGAGGCGATCATACGCAGACCGCTGACAGCAAATTCTCTTGCCAGAACGATCATAAGTGCCCATGCAGGGAACAGATCCCACTGACAGAAAATAGACATAGCCGCCAGCACCAGAGCCTTGTCAGCCAAGGGATCCAGGAATTTACCCAGATCCGTTATCTGGTTATACTTTCTGGCAATATGACCGTCGATCAGATCCGTCAAGCTGGCAATGCCGAAGATCGCCAGAGAGATATAGCACATCAGATCCCAGTTCTCGCTCCAGTACATGCAAATCATAAATACAGGGATCAAAACGATCCGAACCATGGTAAACTTTGTTGCCGTAGTCACTTGTTACGCCTCCTCCGTATAACCACACAGATCCCCGTCACAGACATCTGTAATATGTACTGTAACAAAGGAACCTACCTTTACTGTAGACTCACTCTCAAACAGAACTCTGCCGTCAATATCGGGAGAATCTGCATAAGTTCTGCCGAAATACCGATCCTCTTCCGGATCATAGCCTTCACAGAGAACCTCCATGACCGTATCCATACGAGCCTCGTTATACTCGTCCATAATACGGGATTGGAGTTCGGAAACGATCTCTGCGCGACGGACGGCAACTTCCTCTTCGGGGAATTCCATTTTAGCCGCCGCAGTTCCCTCTTCCGGAGAGAAGGGGAAGGCACCCACACGTTCCAGCTTATATTTCTTAAGCCAAGTGCAGAGTTCTTCGAACTCCTCTTCTCCCTCACCGGGGAGACCGGTGATCAAGCTGGTACGGATCACTACACCGGGGATCTCTGCACGGAGCTTGTCAAAGAGGACATCCAATTCCTCACGGGTAGAGCGACGATTCATCTTCTTCAGGATCTTGTTATTCACATGCTGAATGGGCAGATCCAAATATTTTACGATCTTGGGCTCTTGGGCAATGGTATCAATGAGTTCCTGGGTCATTTCGTCGGGATAGAGATAGTGGACTCGGATCCAGTGGAGCTTTTCGATCTTGCACAGCTCACGGAGAAGCTCCGGAAGCTTATGCTCGCCGTACAGATCGATGCCGTAACGGCTGGTATCCTGTGCTACCACGATCAGTTCTTTAACCCCATCCTCTGCCAACATACGAGCCTCGTAGAGACAATCTTCTATTCTGCGACTACGGAACTTTCCCCTGAGGGAAGGGATCACGCAGTAAGAGCAGTGATTGTCACAGCCCTCTGCAATTTTCAGATATGCGTAATGCTCCGGAGTGCTGAGAACCCGTCCTACCTCGTCAATGGGAGCATGGATGTCTCCAAAGAGGCTCACGGTCTCATCTGCCAGAAGCTGTTCCACCACCGATACGATCTCGCCGTAGCTACCGGTACCTAAAACACCGTCTACCTCCGGCATTTCTTCTAAAATCTCATCCCGGTAACGCTGAGACAGACAGCCGGTGACCAGGATCTTTTCGATGATGCCTTCAGCCTTTAAGCCACCCATAGCCAGAATATTATCAATAGCCTCGGACTTGGCAGAATCGATAAATCCACAGGTGTTGATGATGACTACATCCGCCCCCTCTACAGTGGGGAGGATCTCATAGCCCGCCTCTTGGAGCAGGAACATCATCTGCTCGGCATTGACCTGATTTTTTGCACAACCCAGGGAAATCATTCCGATTTTCTTGCCCATGGTTTTACTTCCTTTCGGTAATAATTGGGACAGCCTAAAATTCGCTGTCATCATAATCAAACATATCTTCCGTCTCGGACCCGGAGGTGAATTCCTCCATAACGCGACGAATGTCGCTGTACTTGTGTCCCCGACGGAGCAGGGCATCTGTTGCCCGTTTTATCTCTGTACGATCCGGAGTCTTACCCCGAAATCGTTTTTCCAAAAAGGTACGGATCCCCTGATCCGGTACAGGCAATGCTTCCAACGCTTCTTGCCACAGTTCACGGGGAACCCCTTTTTCATACAACATTTGCCGCAGTCTGGCCTCTCCATAGCCCTTGGAGATCCCTTGGGCTACGATCATTTCCGCCGCTTTGCCATCATCCAGAAGTTCCAGATCCTTGAGCCATTGCACAGCTTCCTCACCATGCTCCTCTTGCTCCCCTTTCTGCCGGAGTCTGCGACGGAGTTCCTTCTCCGTCACTGCCGATGCTGAAAGGATCCGAACAGCCCGTTCCCGAGCAGAAGCCCGAGACGCACTGTCCCGAATGGAATCCAAGGCACTTTCCGGGATATCCATGCCTACAGAAAGGTGTAGCTCCGTAATGACAGAGGGATACACCATCAGACTGCTCCCATCTCCAAACCGCAAGCGAAGCTTACCGGTGGGAGAACGGGTGGCCTCTATGGCCTCAATCTTCATCCTCTGCTACAGAGGGTGCGGGCCTCAGACCACGCATCTGGTCAAAATGCTCACGAACCTTTTCCGTCAGTGCATCGGCAACCTCGGGATGCTCCTTCAGATAGATCTTGGCATTCTCTCTGCCCTGACCGATCCGCTCATCTCCGATGGAGAACCAGCTACCGGACTTGGTGACCAGTTCCTGTTCTACCGCAATATCCAACAGCTCGCCCATACGAGAGATACCCTCGCCATAGACGATATCAAACACTGCCTCACGGAAAGGAGGTGCGACCTTGTTCTTAACGACCTTAACACGGGTACGGTTACCGATAATTTCGCTACCGTTCTTAATAGCCTCTACCTTACGAACATCCAGACGGACGGAAGCATAGAATTTCAGAGCATTGCCACCGGTAGTGGTCTCGGGGTTGCCGTACATAACACCGATCTTCATACGGAGCTGGTTGATAAAGACCAGCAGACAATTGGTCTGAGAAACGGCGCCTGCCAGCTTTCTCAGAGCCTGAGACATGAGTCTTGCCTGAAGGCCTACGAAAGCATCGCCCATTTCACCTTCGATCTCGGCACGGGGAGTCAGAGCCGCAACAGAGTCCACGATGATCACATCAATGGCACCGGAGCGAACCAGCGCCTCGGTAATATCCAGAGCCTGTTCTCCGGTATCGGGCTGGGAAACCAGCATAGTATCAATATCTACACCGATCTTTGCGGCATAGTAGGGATCCAGAGCATGCTCTGCATCCACGAAAGCGACCTCGCCACCCTGCTTCTGGGCCTCAGCGGCCAGATGGAGTGCCAAGGTGGTCTTACCGGAGGATTCCGGTCCGTAGATCTCAATGATTCTGCCACGGGGCATACCACTGATACCCAGAGCGGCATCCAATGCCAGAGAGCCGGTAGGAATCGCATCTACCTGCATCTCTACCTTATCGCCCAAACGCATAACGGCACCCTTGCCGTAGCTTTTTTCGATCTGATGAATTGCCGTCGCAAGAGCCTTCTTCCGATCCTCGGCAGGAGTCGGGGCTTCATAGCTTGTCTTTTTGCTTGCCATAATTATTCTTCCTCACTCTCTTTTTTACGGGCAAGTACGGCTCGAATAATGTCGCCGCTGTCCTTGCGCAGTTCTTGTATATCGTAGCCTCCCTGTGTCAGCAATTCGCAGACTTCTTCCTCCTGTCCCATGCCGAACTCAAAGCAGAGATAGCCACCGGGAACCAGAGCGGAGGTGTAGTTTTCGATGATGGCACGGTAGAAATCCAAGCCGTCCTCTCCACCGTGGAGAGCCAACTCGGGTTCAAAGTCCCGTACAGAAGGATCCAGTGTCTCCATATCCGCCGTTGTGATATAAGGAGGATTGGAAACGATCAGATGGAAACTGCCCAGAAATTCTGCCGCAGGCTCCCGTACATCCAACGTAATACAGCTGACCCGTGCGGAAAGTCTGTGGTTCTGAACATTTTTCCGTGCCACCCGCAGAGCCTCTTGGGAAATATCCGCAAGGGTCACACGGGCATCCTTGACCCGTTTGGCAATGGCCATACCGATACAGCCACTGCCGGTACACAGATCCAGGATCCGAGGATTCTGTTCCAAATACAGAGCCTTTTTGACAGCAAGCTCCGTAACCACCATAGTATCGTCTCTGGGGATCAGTACATGGGGATTGACCTCCAGGGTCATGTCATAGAAGTCCCATTGCCCCAAAATGTAGGGCATAGGTTCTCCCTTTAAGTAACGAGAAACATAGTCTTCGGCTCGTTGGCAGTACTCTTCCTTGGGGCATTCTTCACGCCGTGCGATCAGTTCTTCGACAGAGATCTCACAGGCGGCACAGACCAATTCTCTTGCGATATTGGCGGCAAACTGCCCTTCCTTTTCCAGAAGGCTCTTACGAGCGTCTAAATACAGATCACCGTACTTTTTTACCACAGGTCGCTCCCCTCCTCCTCAGGGATGACAGCAGACAGAGCCGCAATGCCAACCTCGATCATAGAGTCGTCGGGTTCGTTAGTGGTAATATATTGGAGCCACATTCCGGGAGCGGAAATGGCACGGGTGAACCAATTGTCATATCGGCCAACCAAACGGTTGATCTCATAAGCAATGCCTACTACCACAGGCAGAAGGATCAGCTTCATAAGAACACGGATCAGTGCATTGGCAATGGCCGATTCAAAAGTGGGGGTAATGGGTGCCAGAAGGATGCTGGCAACGGAAAATACCAGAATGGACAGGAACAGCACCACAAACAAGAAGCTGGTACCGCAACGGGGATGGAGACGGGTCTGTGCCCGTACATTTTCAACGGTCAGAGGTAACTTTGCCTCATAGCAACGGATGGACTTATGCTCCGCACCGTGGTAGGCAAAGACTCGTTTCATATCCTTCATTAAGGACATCAGCCCCATATAGGCAACCAAAATCACAATGCGGATCAAACCCTCTACCAGATTGTGTACCAGTTCATTGGGGATCCAACGCTTGATAAAGGAACCGATCAAGGAAGGCAGGATCACAAACAGCCCCACCGACAGGCAGATGCCCAAAATCACCGCTATGGTGGTAAAAGCACCTGTAGACAGCTTCTCTTCCAGCCATTTGTCCAGCTTGGAGGGGTTCTCCACAGGTTCTTCCGTTTCCTCTTCGATCATGAAGTCAGCAGAATACATCATAGCACCGACACCGATCTTCATGGAAGTCCAGAAATTAAAGATTCCTCGGATAAAAGGTAACTGCTTCAGAGAGAAGGTAGAGACCTTCTTTTCCCGTTCCTCGATCTTGGTCTGCAGACCGTCCTTTGTACGAACGACTACTGCACTTTTATCCGGCCCTAACATCATAATACCTTCGATCAGGGCCTGACCACCGATCATTGTCTTAAATTGTTCACCGTTTTTATTGCAACAGCTACTGTTGCTGTTACGATTACTGTTCTTACTCATGGGCAATTCCTTTCTCGTTGTGCCGTAGGATCATTCTTCCCCCACAGGCAAACGGATGGTTGCAAGGGTTCCGCCACCTTCGGCATTGGTGATATCCAGCCGTCCGCCGTGCATGGTAACAATCTCCTCACACACAGCCAGGCCGATGCCGCTGCCTCTGGCTTTACTGCTTCCCTTGTAGAATTTTTTCTTAATTAAAGGTAGCTCCTCTTGGGGAACACCGGGACCGAAATCCCGAATACGGATCACGACCATTTGATCCTCCAAACGAATCTCCGCAGTGATCTTTCCACCTTCTCCGCCGTGCTTTGCACCGTTATCCAGGATATTCAAGAATACCTGGCGCATACGGGAGGTATCACAGGGGATCTCGGGGATCTCGTCATCATTGTCCAGATACTCCAGCTGGATTTCTTCCTGCTGTAGTCTGGAGCCGTACATAAATACCGTGTCCTCAAATTCGGAGCGAATGTCGCTCATGCTGACATTGAGCTTGAATCTGCCATCCTGCATTCTGGAGAACTCCAAGAGTTCTTCAACCATAGAGGTCAATCTACGAGACTCTCGCAGAATGATATTGAGGCCGCGACGGGCTTCTGCGACTTCTACACTTCCTCCTGCGTCCAACAGGGTCTCACTCCAACCGCTGATGGCCGTCAGAGGGGTTCGCAGTTCATGAGAAACCGAGGACATAAATTCCGACTGAGTCTTTTCGGACTGAGCCAGATTGTTGGACATATTGTTGATGGTTTCCGTCAGTTCGCCGATCTCATCCTCGGAGCGGCGCTTGATCTGTACGCCGTAGCCACCGGCAGCAATGCGTTTTGCCGTAGCGGTGATCTCGGATATGGGCTCCAAAATGCTCTTGACATAGTATCTGCCACTGGCATATACCACGACCAACAGTAAGCATCCTATGATAGCCACCGTCAATGTGAAAGAAAGAATTTGTCTGTCGATCTGCTTCAAGCTACTGACACAGCGGATCACACCCAAAGGTTCCACATTAGCCCGAAGAACAGGTGCCGATACTGCCATGATCCGTTCTCCGGTAACAGGATCCCTTCCGGTATAAACTGCAATGTCTCGCATTTCAAGAGCATCGTCAATATCCTTTCCATGGACTTCCGTATAGAGATTAGCGGCAAAAGACAGTTGCCATTCCTTGTCAGAGGATGCGATCAGTTCATAGTTTGTATCCACAAACTGCACTGTCACCATACTTTCCTCCCACAGGAAGCTACGGGCATATGCCGCACCGGCCTTGGCGTATTTTTCATATTCCCCACTCAAGTAGGTTTCCGGAAACACCGCCCCGGCATAAGCCTTTGACCGCAGTTCCTCTTCCAGATTGTCGTAATAGGTGGAAGAAATCATAAGCGACAGGATCGCCGTACTCAACAGCACCAGTGCCAAAATAACACCGACGGTGCTTTTTAGCCATCTGCCTTGCAGCCCCTTGCCACGGGTAGTCATGGGCCACTTTTCTTTTAATTTTTGGATCTTATTTTTCATATCGGACAATTACAGCCCCCACTTATAGCCATAGCCCCAAACTGTGGTAATGTAAGTAGGATTGGCGGTATTGTCCTCGATCTTGATTCGCAGACGGCGAATGTTGACATCTACGATCTTCAGTTCACCGTCATAATCTCTGCCCCATACAGCGGTAAGGATATCCTCACGGGAGAGAGCTCTGCCGGGATTCTGCATAAACAGCTGAACGATGGCATATTCCACCTGAGTCAGCTTGATCCGCTTGCCTTCCTTTTCAAGGGTGCGGTTGCGGATATTCAGCACAAAGGGCTCGTGAACAACGATCTCGGGATCGGAGTCCAGACCACCACCGATACGGCGGTAGAGTGCATCGATTCTTGCGGTAAGCTCAGCGGGAGAGAAGGGCTTGGTCACATAGTCGTCGGCACCTGTCATAAGGCCGGTGACCTTGTCCATTTCTTGTGTTCTGGCAGTGAGCATAATGATGCCGATGGTCTTATTGGTGGCACGGATGTTACGGCATACCTCAAAGCCGTCAATATCCGGCAACATGATATCCAGGATGGCAACGCCGATATCGGGATTCTCCTTCAGTCTTTCCAGTGCATCCATACCGGTGCCTGCTTCGATGACCTCGTAACCCGCTCTGCGGAGATTGATGACCACAAAACTGCGGATACTGACTTCATCCTCTAATATCAAAACTTTTTTCATTCTGACTCCTCCGTGTTTCTCTTTCTGTTTTCCTTTTCCGTTCTTCAGCAGACTAATTACATTATATCACACTTTGTAACAAAAGTGTAGTGTTTTTGTTGGAATTATTTCAAAACCACCGAGGAATCTCCCAAAATTCTTCGTAGCTCCTGTAACATATCCTCGCGCAGAGCACAATTTGTACCCCTTCTGATACCGGTATCGGTATAATAGAGGACAGCCTGCACCGTTCCGGGGAACATATTGAGGATGGCACGAGCCTTTCGATCCTCCAAGCTTCCCTCTGTGGGAAGCTTGATATACAGCTTCTTTGCCACAGGCTTGACCAGTTCATGAATGGGATAGATCTCGTTGGCTACCATCTGAGGTGCCTTATCATCTCTGACAGAAAGACGACCTTCCACCACTACGGGGGTATTCTCCTTCAGCAGGTCTCCCCTCTTGGCAATGACCGTGGAGAAGACCAGAAGCTCCATACTTCCCGTATCATCCTCTAAGGTCACATAGGCCATAAGAGTATTGTTTCGGGTGGTTTTTGTTTTCACCGTTTCCACAACACCTGCAATGCGAACGATCTGCTCGTCCCGATAGACACCGTCTCCGTTTTCAAAGGATTGGAGGATCTGCAAAATCGGAACCGCACCGGAACCCTGTAACTGTTTGCGGTATTCATCCATGGGATGTCCGGAGAGATACAAACCGATGGTTTCCTTTTCCATCTGCATCATCCGATTCTTGGGTAGTTCCTCCATAGTTGGGATGGATACACCCTTGGTGCTCTTTTCTTCAAAAAGGTCAAAAAGCTGAAGCTGTCCTTCCAGATTGTGTTTCCGCCCCTTGGCAATATCCTCCATGATCATCTCAAAGCCATAGAGCATCTGCGCACGGTTCAGCCCCAAGCCGTCCATGGCACCGCATTTAATGAGGTTTTCCACAGCTCGCTTATTGAGATCAGAATCATACATCCGCTCTAAGAAGCTGTCAAAGGTGGTAAAGGGGCCACTCTTTTCCCGCTCTGCCATCATCTGACGGATCAGCCCTCTGCCGATGTTCTTCACTGCTCCTAAGCCAAAGCGGATGCCATCTGCTTCAACAGTAAAGGAGTCTGCGGAATGATTCACATCGGGATGGAGGAGGTTGATCCCCATAGCCTTACAATCGGCAATATAGCCTGCTGTCTTAGTGGTGTTATCCAATACAGAGCTGAGAAGTGCCGCCATATATTCCTTGGGATAGTGGCACTTGAGATATGCCGTGTCGTAGGCGACCTTGGCATAGCACACCGCGTGAGCCTTATTGAAGGCGTAGTTTGCAAAGTCTAAAATATCTTTATAAATTGCCTGTGCCGCTTCTTCGGAAACACCGTTGGCAATAGCCCCTGCAATGCCTCGCTCCGAATCACCGTATACAAAGGCATGGCGTTCTGCAACAATAACAGATTCCTTCTTTTTGGAAATGGCACGACGCATATTGTCTGCCTGTCCCAAGCTGTAGCCACCTAATTTACGGAAGATCTCGATAACCTGTTCCTGATACACGATACAGCCGTAAGTAACTGCCAAAATCGGGTCCAATTGGGGGCAAATATAGGTGATCTTATGGGGATTATGTTTGTTATCTATAAATTTCGGAATGGAATCCATGGGGCCGGGACGGTACAGGGCAACAATTGCCGTCAGATCTTCGATGGATTGAGGCTTCATGTTGACACAGACACCGGTAATACCTGCGGATTCCAGCTGGAATACACCGGCGGTCTTGCCCTCGGACAGCATAGCAAAGCTGGCAGGATCATCATCCCGCACCTTTTGCAGGTCGAAGTCCGGTTCCTTTAAGCGAATGGTTCGCTCCGCTTCTTCAATGATCGTCAGGTTTCTCAAACCTAAGAAGTCCATCTTGAGGAGTCCCAATTCCTCAATGGTGGTCATGGTGAACTGGGTAACGATGGTATCATCGTTCTTTGCCAGAGGCACATAGTCCGATACGGGATTCTTGGTAATGACAACACCCGCTGCATGGGTGGATGTATTACGGGGCATGCCTTCGATGGCTCGTGCCGTGTCTACCAGTTCCTTCACTCTGGCATCAGAATCATAAAGCTCCTTTAACTGTGGAGATACCTTCAGTGCCTCATCCAGAGTCATATGCAAAGTCGTAGGGATCAGCTTTGCAACGGTATCTGTCTCACCGTAGGTGAAATTCAGTGCTCTGCCAACATCTCGAATAGCCGCTCTTGCCGCCAAAGTACCGAAGGTGACGATCTGTGCCACACGATCCTTGCCGTACTTACGAGTAACATATTCAATGACCTCTCCACGGCGTGCCTGACAGAAGTCCATATCGATATCGGGCATGCTGACACGCTCCGGATTCAGGAACCGTTCAAAGTACAGGCTGTACTTCATAGGATCCAGATCCGTAATACCAAGGCAATAGGAAACCATGGCACCTGCAGCAGAGCCACGACCGGGACCCACAGGGATCCCCTGACTCTTGGCATAGGCCACAAAGTCCGAAACAATAAGGAAGTAGTCCACATAGCCCATTTTGCGGATCATGGACATTTCGTATTCCAGACGGTCTGCATAGCCGTCGGGGTCATGGGGATACTTTTTCCCGTAGCCTGCCCAACACAGCTCCGTAAACCAGCCCCAGGCATCGTATCCCTCGGGATATTGGAACTGAGGCAGATGATAATTACCAAAAGTAAATTCCACATTGCAACGATCCGCAATGGCCTGAGTATTGGCAATGGCCTCGGGATTGTTGGGAAAAAGCTCTGCCATTTCCTTTTCGGACTTAATATAAAATTCCTGGGTCTCGAACCGCATACGATCGGGATCATCTACGGTTTTTCCCATTTGGATACACATAAGGACATCCTGCATTTTGCTGTCCTCACGGGTCACATAGTGAGCATCGTTGGTAGCTACCAGAGGCAGACCCGTATCCTTAGCCAAACGGAGGATATCACGATTGACCGCCTTTTGTTCCGGGATCCCGTGATCCTGAAGCTCTAAGTAATAATGATCCTCGCCAAAGATTTCTGCCATTTCCAGAGCGTGAGCCTTTGCACCCTGATAATCTCCCTGACGGAGCCGTCTGGGGATCTCACCTGCCAGACAGGCAGACAGGGCGATGAGGCCTTCGGAATGCTTTCGAAGCAGATCCAGATCCACACGAGGCTTTCGATAGAAGCCGTCTAAGAAGCCCTTGGAGACCATATAGCTTAAATTTTTGTAACCAACCTCATTCTCGCACAAAAGCACCAAGTGCCGAGCCTCATCATCTGCTCCATGCTGTTTGTCCTCCATAGAGCGAGGGGCTACATAGACCTCACAACCGATAATAGGCTTGATCCCTGCGGCCTTACATGCTCTGTAGAAATCGATCACGCCGTACATAACACCATGGTCTGTAATGGCAAGAGCGGTCTGTCCCAACTCTGCGGCACGTTTTGCTACCTTGCCGATGCGACAAGCACCGTCCAAGAGGCTGAATTCCGTATGGACATGCAAATGCACAAATGCCATAAGGGTCTCTCCCTTCTACCTTCTTTACTACACTTCTTCTGCTTCCTTGGCAAGCTGCATCAGCTTGCGGATCCTGTGGTTCACTGCGGATTTGCTGATGGGAGGATCATGAAGCTGTCCCAGATCCACCAGATTCTCCTCCGGATGCTCCCGACGCAGTGTTGCGGTTTGCAGAAGCTTTTCCGGCAGACCCTCAAGGATCCCCAGATCCCGGAGTCTTTCGATGGCGGTGATCTGTTCTCCCGCCGCCGCTACGGTTTTATCCAGATTGGCGGAATCGCAGTTGGTTTTCCGATTGGCAAGATTCCGCCAGTTTTTGTTGATCTTAGCCTCCATGACCGTCATGGCACAAATGGGAGCACCCATGACTGTCAGAGCATTTTCAATGGCTTCGCTTTGCTTAAAATACAGAACATGACTTCCCTTCCGAGAGGTCAGCTTGGCTGACAGTTCCATCTCTCCCAGAAGCTTTTCCGCCTCTCTGCTGGCATTGCCATGGGTAGTAGTCAGTTCCAAATGGTATCGCTTTTCCGGATCTGTAACAGAGCCCCCTGCTAAGAAAGCACCCCGCAAGAAGGATCTGCGACAGCATTCCTTCTCCAGTAATGCATAATTGACATGGAGAGACAGGCTGTTACTGCGTGAAAATCCGCACAGCTCAAAGATCCGTTCCAGCTTTTCTTGATCCGTAACGGAAAAACAGAGCTTTCCACCGCTGTTTTCCGTGGGGATCCGATCAAAGGTCACCCCAAAGCCTCTGCGGAACAGTTTCGGTAATCTCTGGGCAAAATCCACGCTTTCCGTAACGATCCGTATTTCATCTGCCGTAAAGGTATTGGAAAACAGCAATACCCCCAGGGCTTCTCCCAAGGCACAACAGCCCCGTTCCACCCCATCACGGCACAGTTCATTTTTCACTTCAGCAGAAAAAGACATATGCGATCTCCGCCTTTCTATCTTAATTCCGGGGTTCCTCTCCTGCCCAGAGGCGAACCTCCGGCTCCAACAGGATCCCACTGTGCTCCAGCACCTTCCGACGCACCTGTTCTACCAGTTCCATTACATCGGCGGCAGTGGCACCGCCTAAATTAACCACAAAGCCTGCGTGCTTTTCGGAAACAGCGGCGTTTCCTACCCGATAGCCCTTTAAGCCCGCCTCTTGGATCAGTGCAGCGGCATAGCCTTGTACCGGACGCTTAAAGGTACTGCCTGCGGAAGGAAGCTCCAAGGGCTGAGAAGCCCGTCTCTTTTCGTTCAGTTCATAGATCCGTTGGCGGATCTCCTGCTCTTCTCCGGGGATCAGTTGGAATCGTGTTCTGACGATCACACCGTGCTTCCCTTGGAAAACACTGTGCCGATAACCGAATTCCTGAGCATCTCCGTAGATCCATTGGGTGCTTCCGTCAGGGAGCATATATTCCGTAGCAATTGCAACATCTTTCAGCTCTCCGCCGTAAGCACCGGCATTCATGTAAATACCGCCACCTACGGTTCCGGGGATCCCGTGGGCAAATTCCAAACCGGAGAGGTTATTCTTTGCAGCAAACATGGCAGTCTGAGCAAGAGTCATGCCTGCCATAGCCTCGATTTGATGATTCTCTAAAAGGGTCAAGCCCATAAAAGTATCTCTGAGACAAATGACCACGCCTCTGACGCCCTCATCCGGAGCCAATACATTGGTTCCGGCTCCTAAAATCATAGGCTTGATACCGCAGGCCGTTGCTTCAGCAAGAATGTGAGACAGCTGTTGGGGATCCCGAGGAAAAATCATCAGTTCCGCAGAGCCGCCGATACGGAAAGAGGTGTGCTTAGAAAGAGGCTCCTCCCTGCGGATCATAAATGCAGGAATAAACTGCCGAATCTTTTCCAAAAAAACATGGATGGGTTCCATACTAAACCTCCTGAAATATCATGAAAGCATACATCGCCTATTTTTCCATTATACTCTGTATAGTATATCATATATCCCACGGTTTCGCAATGCAGAACAGAGAATATTTACATTTTCTTATAAAAGAACAACAGAAAAGCCCCTACCGGCTTCGGCGGGACTTCCTAAAAAGAGGATCCTCCCTGTGAGATATCTCATAGGGAGGATGATCATTTCATCAATATGGGGTACAACCGTGGCATCCCGGTGTAAGGAGGGGCTTTGGTGCAATTCAAAAAACCATATACTCCCCTACACCAAACGGTGCATAGAAGTACATCCTTTGTCCGTTAGACAAATCGGAATTTATTGGTTCATCCATTCTTCTCTCGTTATTGCAAAAACCTTTGTGATATCATTTACATCATCCTTATACTCACCCACTTGTTTGCATCCATAAGAAATTGCAGTTTTATATGACGGCTCATTTGTATGTTTCATATAGGAATAAACAACATTAAACGGTGTGTTATTAAATGTCCAATCCCTGACAGCAATTGCCGCTTCCTTTGCATATCCTTTCCTTTGCTTATCGCCTCTTATGTGATAACCGATTTCCGGTTTTATTTCACCGTTGATAAGCTGCATTGTCAAGCCGCAGTCACCTATCATTTCACCCGTCGCTTTCAAGCATACAGCCCACAAGCCAAAACCAAACACCCTATATCTTTCGATATTTCTCAAAATCCAGTTCCTTACCCTGTCTTCATCAAATACATAGGGATAATGTTTCATTATGTCAGAATCCGCCAACACTTTATAAAGTGCGGGAAAATCCTCTTCCGTCATTTCTCTTAAGAGCAAACGTTCTGTTTCAATAACCATTATTTTCCTCGTCAAATTCAAGTTTATCTAACTGTTTGATCTATTCTATCACATCACCGTCATAGATACAAGAACAGAGGCCGGTTTTTACAGTCCCCGAAAATGATTTGCAGTAGTTTCCCATATATATTATAACATAAAAAAACACCCTTTGTACAGTCTTGCAAATTTCTTCTTTTTCATATAAAATATTGATATCAGAGGGATCAACATATCCCTTTATGACGGAGGTATGATAGCTATGAATCGGGCTGATATGATTTTCGACCTTTCATCCATATGGGCAACCGTAAAAGAGGTGTTCCCATATTTTGAAAGATTGCAAGCAGATTGGGATGAGCAATATCGTATATATCTCGAAAAGGTTCTCCAAGTGCATGATGAAGGGGATTTCCATCGTCTTTTGGTAGAATTTATGGAGATTCTGAAGGATGGCCATACAAAATACTTTCCGCCTGCTCCATATCGAACCCCCAAACCTTATGTGCAACCGGAAGCCCCTTCTTTCACTGTGAAGGATGGAGTCTTGACAATCAAGCTGAATGAATTTATGAAAAATCACGGGCCGTATGTGAAAGAATTGTTGGAGACAACACCAAACATCTCTCTGGTACGATTGGATATTCGGAACAATATCGGCGGAAACACCTATCACGGTGCAAAGGTAGCGGAGCTTTTCATTTCCGGCACTTTCCGGAGCTGTCAGAAGTGGACACAGATCCATAAGGCAGTAGATACCGCCGGTGCAAGTCAGCTCGTCAGCTTCAGCGAAGAACAAATTCAACAGTACATTCAGGACGGAATGATTACAGAAGACTCCATTACCGATGCAAGAAGTGTCGTGAATCGCACAAAATACGAAACCTATACCTCCTCTCACGGAGCAGACGATCAACGCGCCATCTACGAAGGTCCCTTGGAGATCTTGATTTCCCGAAACACCATGTCTGCTGCAGAGGATTTTACTGCTATGTTTAAATGCAATCACCGTGGCGTTTTGATCGGAGAGCCGACCAACGGTTCCACCGGTACCCCCTGCATGATCCCTCTCCGATGCGGTGGTCGGGCACAAGTCGTTTCTGTAGGCTATCGTTTGTTGGATGGAACCGAATTTATCGGGAAAGGGATCATGCCCGATATCGAAAAGGATGTAACTTCTATTTGATCTGTTCTATCAAAATATCTGCTGAACAAGTCGCTGTTGCGACCGGTCCCAACAGTGCAAAAACAGTACCGGCAGATGACCTGCCGGTACTGAATATTTTTATGAGCACCGGATTTTCGGTACAGCTACGTTATTTATATCAGAAGGTCTGACCGTTGTTCTCCGTAAAGTGGCGATCCAGACGCTCTGTAAATTCCTTGGCGGAATTATAGCCCATCTTCTTCTGACGGTTATTCATAGCCGCAATTTCCAGAATAATAGACAGGTTACGACCGGGCTTGACGGGAACGGTAATAGAGGGGATCTTAACGCCCAGAATATCTACACACTGATCCTCCAGCCCCAAACGGTCAAAGACCTGTTCATCGCTCCAAGGCACAATGTTAATGACCAGATCCACCGTGGTTTCCTTTTTAACGGAAGCCATACCGTAAAGCTTAGCAACATTGATAACGCCGATGCCTCGGATCTCAATGTAGTTCTGGATCAGTTCGGGAGCATCCCCCATGAGGGTATTATTGGCAATACGGCGGATCCGTACCGCGTCATCGGCAATCAAACGATGTCCACGCTTCAGAAGCTCTGCGGCAGTTTCACTCTTACCGATACCGCTCTCACCCATGAGGAGCAAACCTTCGCCGTAGACTTCTACCAGAACACCGTGACGGGTCATCTGGGGAGCCAAGGCGTTCTTCAGGTAAGTGATCAGGGATGAAACCATATAAGAGGTAGCCTCCATACAGCACAGTACCGTGATATCGTGCTTCTTTGCCATTTCCAGACATTCGGGAGTAGGCTCCATGCTACGGGCAAAAATGATCGCAGGGATCTTAGCTTCACAGATCTTGCCGAAAACCTCTAACAGCCATTCATGGCTCTGGTTCTGGATATAGGTATATTCCACATTACCGATGACCTGAATACGCTGAGATTCAAAGTGATCGAAGAACCCCGCCAGAGGCAAGCCCGGACGGGTAACCTCTTCTACGCAGACGGTGACCCGATCGTAGTCAGTGGAAGCATATGCAACTTGCAGGCGGAAGTCTGCAACAACATTCTTTAATAACACTCCATTGCTGTTAGTAGCCATATTTACTTAGCTCCTCTCGTCATATTTCTCGCCTATTATATACCATAAAGACCGATTTCGCAAGTATTACAAAAAATTTTCTATTTTTCAAATTTTCTTCTTGCTTTTTTCAATGTTTTCTGCTATGATATAGACCGATGTCCTATGAACATGAATTTTCCATGATTGGAGGTGCAGCAATTGGCAAAATGTGATGTTTGCGGCAAGGGTGTTACCTTTGGCATTAAGGTCTCTCACTCCCACAGACGCTCCAACCGTACTTGGAAGCCCAATGTGAAGCGTGTTAAGGCTATGGTTGACGGCTCTCCCCGCCATGTGTACGTATGTACAAGATGCCTCCGTTCCAACAAGGTTGAACGTGCCATCTAATTCCTTGAACAAATCAGACAAGCTTCGGCTTGTCTTTTTTGTTTTTTATAGGGTTATGCATGCCAAATTAGAGTGGCAGAAACGACCGGTAACAGACATCGAACCGAACCCATTGGCAGATATCCTGAATGTATCTGTAGATTGGCTGTTGGGTAGGTCATGATACCATTATAAAAGCAGAGACAACTTTTGTTGCCTCTGCTTTTTATATTATTTACTTACCTTTTTCTGTGCACGGTCGTTGGTATCCAGAGTATCCTTAAAGACAAAGTATCTCTGATACAGGAACTCCGTTACCAGATTGGTCGCCATAACCATACCCTTTACCAAATACTCGTTCCAGAAATAAACTTCTGTGAGCTGTTGGGTTCCCCAAGTGGTTACCGGGGTGAACACCACATAGAACAGAGCCACCTTGACCATAGCCACGGGAACATTCCCTGCGGATTGGAAGGTAAACCTGCGATTAAAGGTAAAGTTCCACAGAACAGACAGGATCTGAGAAATCAGCTGGCTGATCCATGGTGCCAACTGAAGCACCGTATCACACAGAGCAAAGGAGCTAAGCTCGATCACAGCTGCAGACATAGAAAACAGGACAAATTTCAGTGTCCGCTTCCATTCCGGGTTTATCTTGCCCATGCCGCATCCTCTACTTCGCTGGTTTTTTCACGGCTCATCAAATAAGCCAAGGCTTCACGGGGATCCATATTTTCATACAGAACCTTGTATGCGGCACCGGTAATGGGCATATCTACGCCGTTGGTCTGTGCCAGTTCCCATGCAGACTTGGCGGCATAGTAACCTTCTACCACTGCTCCAACCTTATCCATAGCCTCCTTGGGAGTATTGCCCTCACCAATGAGAATGCCTGCACGACGGTTACGGGAATGCATAGAGGTGCAGGTTACGATCAAATCCCCTACCCCTGCCAAGCCGGCAAAGGTCTCTCGTTTGGCACCCATAGCCATACCCAATCTCGCAACCTCTGCCAGACCACGGGTCATAAGAAGAGCCTTGGTATTATCACCGTAGCCCATACCGTCACAAATACCCGCACACAGTGCGATAACATTCTTATGAGCCGCACCTAACTCCACACCTACGGTATCGGGGCAGGTATACACACGGAGGGTCTCGTTCATAAAGGTCTGCTGTACCTTTTCTGCAATGGACTTATCTTCACAAGCCGCAACCACACCGGTAGGGATCTCCCGAGCGACTTCCTCTGCATGGGAAGGACCGGACAGAGCCACTACAGTCTTTCCCGTTTCCTGCTCAATGACCTGAGACATACGGTAACCGGTTCCCTGCTCGATTCCCTTGGTCACGCAAACAAGGATCACATCCTCCCGAAGGAAGGGTGCAAAGCTTCTTGCTGTTCCCCGAACCGCAAAAGAAGGGCTGGAAAAAACAACCATATCTACAGCCTTAGCGTCCTCACATGAGGAAGTAAAGGTCATATTCTCCGGAAGCTCCACTCCCGGCAGGAAGGGGTTCCGAAGGGTCTTTGCCAAATTTTCACTTTCCTCTTTACAGTAGGACCACAGACAAACCTGATGTCCGTTTCGATGCAGTACTATAGCCAGAGCCGTACCCCAGCCGCCACTGCCTGCTACAAGGATCTTCATAGAATTACTCCTTACTCTTGCTTTTACGCAAATAGGTTTTCCGTTCCACACCGCGGAACAAACGGCCGATATTTCCACGGTGCATATAGATCGCCAGAACAGCGATCATGGCTCCCGGGCCATAAATCCGGGGCTGTCCCCAATAAATGATCACAAACAGGATCACAAAGGTAATGGCCGCCATAATGGAACCCAGAGATACATAGTGGGTGAAAATAAAGATCAGCAGGAATACGGAGAAACCGATCACAAAAACTCTCCAATCCATCATCAGAGCCAAAGCTCCCCCACTGAGGATCCCCTTTCCTCCACGGAAGCCGAAAAACACAGGGAACATATGACCGATCATAGCACTGATACCTGCCAGCATTTTGGCAAGGTCGATCTGTTGGGGGCAGAGCAAGGTCGCCAGCCAACCTGCAAGGAAAACCTTGCCCATATCGATCACAAAGACCAAAACCGCTACAGCACCGCCATAGTTTCGGACGAAATTGGTCAAGCCGGCATTGCCGCTTCCCTTCTCCCGAACATCCTCGTTCTTAAAGATCCGGGAGATCACAATGGCCCCGTTCAAACAGCCTAAGAAATAGCCGATGATGGCAATTGCCACTAGGCACCAATTCATTCTTACTCCTCCTTCTCACCCTTCTGGCGGATCGTAATGCGGATAGGCGTTCCTTCCAATCCGAATACGCCACGAATCTGGTTCTCCAGATATCTCTGATAGGAGAAGTGGAAGAGTCTTGCGTCATTACAGAAAATGACAAAGTGAGGAGGCTTAACACCGACCTGGGTCATGTAGTAGATCTTCAGTCTGCGACCCTTATCTGTGGGAGGCTGTACACGAGCGGTAGCATCTGCCAGAATATTATTGAGCATACCGGTAGTAATACGCATTGCCGCCTGGTCTGCTACATAATTGATCAGCTCATAGAGCTTGGTCACACGCTGACCGGTGAGAGCAGAAATAAACAGCACGGGAGCATAAGGCATATAGCCTAAGTCTCTGCGGATCTCCTCGGTCATCTGGTTCATGGTGTTGGTTTCCTTTTCCACCATGTCCCACTTATTGACAACGATGATACAGGCCTTGCCTGCCTCATGTGCCAGACCTGCGATCTTGGTATCCTGCTCCGTAACGCCCTCGTTGGCATCAATGAGGATCAGGCAAACATCTGCACGGTCAATAGCGGCAATAGAGCGCATGTTGGAATACTTCTCAATGGCATCGTCTACCTTAGACTTCCGACGCATACCGGCAGTATCGATGAAACGATACTTACCATGCTCGTTCTCAAAGAAGCTGTCGATGGCATCTCTGGTAGTACCTGCCACATTGGACACGATAACACGCTCTTCACCCAGGATCTTGTTCAAGAGACTGGACTTGCCTACATTGGGCTTTCCCACGATGGCGACCTTAATGATCTCGCCCTCATCCTCATCCTCGGTGGTCTCGGGGAAGTGCTCTACGCACCAATCCAACAGGTCGCCGGTTCCGTGTCCATGGACGGCGGATACCTCAATGGGATCACCCAAACCCAGAGCATAGAACTCATAAATATCGGGATTGATGGTGCCGATAGAGTCGCACTTGTTGACTGCCAGACAGACAGGCTTCTTGCTCCGCAGGAGCATGGTAGCAACATCCTGATCCGCCGCAGTAACACCGGTCTTGATATCCGTGACCATAACAATAACGTCAGCGGTCTCAATGGCGATCTCCGCCTGTCTACGCATGAACTTCAGCATCTCGCTGTCGGTGTTGGGCTCGATACCGCCGGTATCAACGACCTCAAATTCCCGACCGTTCCAATCGCAATCTCCGTAGATGCGGTCACGGGTAACGCCGGGGGTATCCTCGACAATAGCGGTTCTCTGACCGGTCAATTTATTGAATAACATAGATTTGCCAACATTGGGTCTACCAACAATGGCAACCAAAGGCTTTGCCATATGCCATCTCTCCTTTCCTACGCTGAAAACACTTAAAAAAACCTATACAAGAAAAGAGGAAGGTATCTGTACCCTTCCTCTTTTCTTGATTCTGTAAATTACTTTTCCTCAGCAACAGGAAGAACTTCGCGTCCGTTGTAGGTACCGCACTTCTTACAAGCTCTGTGGGGCAGGCGAGCT
>JAZOXB010000062.1:0-5319 GCA_045659585.1 Faecousia sp.
GGGTGGGGATGGGTGAAGAACCATGCATCTACATGGGGTTTAGCCTTCCCGGTGATCCGCTGCAAATAAGCAAAGAGGTACTTGCCATCATGATTTCCTGTCTGGTAGCCACCGTCAATGACGATGATCTTGCCCTCTCGGCTTTCCAGAATATAGGACATGGTCTTTTCGTAGTCCCCTCCTTCCATGGGGGTTCTGGAAGGAAGCTGGTGGATCTTGGTGGTGGCGTTGGTTTCCTCGTGGTCAAGGCCCTCAATGGTAGTGGTCTTCTTAGGAACATAGATACGGAAAATATCGTGGATCTCTTCCGTGGTCACATTTACCATAGAGGCTTTGTCGGTACGAGAGAGGGTAAAGGAGCGGCGGATATAGCTGCCCCACCATTCCTCGGTGATCTCTAAGAAATTTTGGGTCGTGGGATCGGGTCTGGTGGCTTGGGGGGCATCGTCTAACCATGCTTCCGGACGATACTGCCAGCCCTTTTCCATAACAACAATGGAGCCAACGGGAAGCTGGGACTTGGTCAGCTTTGTTGTGGTGAAATAATACTGTGCATCTGTAGCAGAATTCCGGGTAAAGATCTTGTTCTTGGTGCAATCGTAGTAGGCACAGTGTTCCAGCTTGGGATAGAACCGCTCATAGCCCAAGGCCACATATTCATCCGGCACATAAATGCGGAAGGCCTCGTAAATATCCGATTGATAGCGATCAGAGAGAGATGTACCGTCAATCTTGGAAATATTAAAGGCACGGAGGGTATAGTCTCCCCACCATTCCTCGGTGATCTGGACAAACATTTGGGTAACATTTCCCTCCCGTTTGGTCTGGAGGGTATCTTTCACCCAGCCTTCCGGACGGTACTGCCAGCCTACCTCTACTACGATGACAGAGCCCACAGGGAGGTCATCTCTGGTAAAGCGAGGGGTAGCAAAGAAGTTGGGGCTGGTGCTTTCCCCGGTAATAACCTTGTTGTAGGAGCCGGACTTGGTGGGATTCCAGAAGCCCCCCTTGGTCAGGTCAGGATGGATCTGGCGGAAGGCTCCGTCAATGTTCCATGTGCCGTTTTCAAACTCCTTTTGGTCGATCACAGGTACTTGGGAACCTTCAGCTTGGATCACTACAGGTGCTTCCTCTGCCTTAGCGGCAAATGCGGTGGGGATCATAGAAAGAAGGATCCCACAGAGCAGAAGCAAGCTGATGATCTGTTTTACGTGCTTCATAAATATTTCTCCTTTGTATATTTTTAGGGTTTATTCAAGGTAATTATACCATAAAAGCACAGTGATTGGAAGACCATACAAAAGATAATTCTTTACAACAAAAAAGTACTGTGGTAAAATATAGTAGAATTTCTTTCAGGAGGTAAATACCAATGAAACGATGGATCCCCCTATTTTCTATCCTGTTGCTGTTGTCCGTATTGTTGGGCCTCGTTCCCACTGCCAATGCCGCCACAGCTCCCACGGTCAATATCATGACCTACAATCTGAAAAATTCCAATTATAACTTCCCTGCAGTCACCTCTATGGCTAAGGACAACGGTGCAGATATCGTCTGTATGCAGGAAGTCAGCGGTCTGCAGTACCTGGGTATGAACACCGCCATGTCTCTGGCAGGCTATGGCAACACCTTAGGCAAATCCAGTGGCAAAAACAGCATTCTGGAAGCCGATGAGTACCTGCCCATTTATTACAAAGAGGACAAGTATAAGGCTTATGCCTGGGGTAGCTTCTGGCTCTCCGACACCATTAACGAAGAATCCAAGTTCTCCGATTCCGCCTATTTCCGCATCTGCACTTGGGGCTGTTATCAGCTCATCGGCTCCGAGAATTATATTCTGGTTTTCAACACCCATCTGGATTTCGGCGTAGATCTCCAGATCCGTCAGCTCAATGTTATCCTGGAGCAGATGGTCGCCATCAGTAATAAGTATTTTAAGGCAAAAAATCATATGATTTTCTTGGGCGACCTGAACTGTGCCAACACAAGCACCACCCTCAAGTACTTCGAGGGTGATACCGCCTATCAGGGCAAGTCCAACAACTACACCATGCAGCGTTTTGACGAAACCCGTCAGATCGCCGCCAAGACCACTCCCAACTCCTTCGGCACCTACCATACTCAGCCCTCCGAAGGGCCTACCATGGATCTGGATCACATCTATGTGACCCATAGCGGATTCCAGTGCGATTCCTATGCCGTTCTCTCCAATGCCGCTGGCAGTGACCATCTGCCCGTTCTGGCAAATCTCCGTTTTAAAACGGAAACCTCCCACAATTATACCTACCGCCGGAGCAGCGCCGACACCCACAAGGTCAGCTGCACCAACTGCAACTACAGCAAAACAGAAACATGTTCCTATGCAGGAGACTACTGCAAATACTGTGGCGGTAGTTCTAAGCAGCAGACCTTTGAGTTGGTCACATCCGTAGATCAGATTTCTACAGGACGCTATCTTATGGTGTCTGCCGCAACCGGTGCCAATCCCGGGAATTCTCCCTATTATGCAGGCACCGTCATTCCCGACGGCAACTACAATGCTATGCAGAGTTCGGGACTAAGCTACTCCTCCCTACCCCAAAGCATTACATTGGATGGCGAACAGGTTTCTTCTATGGTATGGTATCTCAGCGGTACCGCTTCTAAATTCACTCTCAGTGATGCTGTGGGAAATACCCTCCACCATAAGGGTCGGGATCTGTATCTGAACAGAGATTCCGTTACCTATTGGAGTGCAGACTACAGCACTTCCGCCGGACACTGTGCCATTAAAGAAAACAACAGTGCTTATTTGGCCATCCGCACCGACCTTGCAACCATTGGCTATACCAACAGCCCCGGCCCCCTCTTCGGCTGTGTCAATAATACAAGCACCGGCAACTATAAGATCTTCCTCTATCGGGACATCAGCTATTGTGCCCATAGCAATCTGACTACCACGGTCTATCCTCCCACCTGTACAGAGCAGGGCTACACCCTCCGTTCCTGCCCCGATTGCAATTTCAGCGAAACGGTCAACTTTGTATCCCCCACAGGGCATCATTACAGTTCCTTTGTGGTGCCTCCCACAGAGACCTCTGCGGGCTATACCTCTCATGTTTGCGAAAACTGTGGCATCGGCTACAACGATACCTTTGTAGATCCCATTTATACCCTGTCCTTCTCCGTTCCCCACGGTGTAGCCCCCATCGCTCCCATGAAGAATACGGAACCTCTGGTTCTCCCCAAGGTCACAGGACATCCCACTCTCGCCGGGCAAGACTTTACCTTCTTGGGATGGACTGTTCCGGAACAGGATCGAGTCCAAAGTGCAAATCTTACCAGCCAGATCTTCGCCCCCGGCACTACGGTTACCATCTCTGCAAATGTAACCCTTCGAGCTGTCTACGGATATCATCAGGGTACCGGCTATACGGAGAGAGTCTTCACCCTCTATGACGGAAGCCGAAACCTCCGTATCAATGATCGGGTGATCCTGGTTGCCACAGATTATGACTATGCAATGAGCACTACCCAGAACAGCACCAACCGGGGTGCTACCGCCATTAAGAGATCCGCAGACAAGCTGACCATTTCTACCACCTCGGAGCCTGTTGCCATTTTCACTCTGGGTTGGGGTGCGTCCGGCTCCGCTCAGACAAGCCAGCTTTCCTTTAAGGACAGCAAGGGCTATCTCCGTGTACAAAATGCTTCCGCAAATACCTTGGGCACTTCCCAGACCTTAGACGCCAATGCTTCTTGGGGACTTACCAGATATACCTCCTCCAACACCCACGGTCTGACCAATGTTGGGGCAAGTTCCAATAATGTGATCCGCTACAACAGCGAGAGCAAATTCTTTGCCTGCTACAATGCAGGTTATCAGAACACGATCCAGATCTACTACATGACCTCCGAATACGACCCCACTCAGTACTATACCACCGTATTCCCCGCTGAGTGGTGTTCCCACGGAGAAACCGCCTTGGCAAATGCCAAAGCACCTTCCTGTGAAGCACAGGGCTACACCGGTGATAAGGTTTGTGCTATCTGTGATACCCTTCTGGAAGAAGGCACCGCCATTGCCGCAACCGGTCACAGCTACCGCTATGTTCCCTCCGATCCGGGCTCTCACAACAAGGTCTGCGACCTCTGCGGCGACAGTATTGCCGAATTCTGCCACTATGAAGAAGGCTCCTGTATCTGCGGTAGCCGCCCCACCCAGACTCTTGCGGAGCCGAAGCTTACCTTTACCAACCACTCTCTGTCCCTGGCAAGCAGCATCCGGGTCCATTTCATCATTCCCGATCAGTATCTGACCTACGATTCCTACAAGATCCTGATTGAAAAGGACATCTACGATGATTTCGGCTTGCTCACGGAAACAAAGACCTATACCTTCACCGAATTCGACAAGTACGGCACAAACTACAGCAAGGTCGTTCTGGACGAGGTCTATGCAACGGAAATGGTTTCCTCCCTCCGTGCCACCATCTACGGCTATCGAAACGGTGTGGAATATGTAGGCCAGATCGATCACTACAGCGTACAGACCTACGCCTTGAATCAGCTCCATAAATCCGCATCCGGTGCCAAGCTGAAGACCCTCTGTGTGGATCTGCTGAATTACGGTACAGAAGCCCAGAATTATAAGAGCTACAACCTCCTGACCATGGCAAATGAGCCTCTCACCGCAGAGGAACGGGCTCTGGCAAGTGATCCCGATTCTTTGACACCGGTCAATATCAAAACCGTAACAGACGAAGCAGGCTCTGCATACACCTTTACAGGTAATGCTCTGCAAATGGGCAACAAGGTCGAGCTGATCTTTGTCTTCACCAAGGGTGAGAATTTGGAGGTAGAAGTTACCTACCAAAGAGCTGACGGCACGACCTTCTCGGAGCGCTATGACGAGGAGTCCTTCCGTCTGTATAACAATGACACCTACTATTCTCTCACTGTGGATTCCCTCAACGCATCGGAAATGAGCATCCCCGTTACCGCTAAGCTCTATTGCAACGGCATTCTGCAGAGCACCTGTCTGTACAGCATCGAAAGCTACTGTGCCTCCCGTATCCCCAAGGGCGACGCCTTGGCACAATGCTGTACCATGATGTTGCTCTACGGCAACTCCGCCCGTGCTTATTTCCAATAACCCCCATATAACACAGCCGTGCTCCCGCCGGGAAGGAATTCCCGACGGGAGCACAGTTTTAACGGGTGAGATTATTGGAAATAAGCCCGGGCGGAGTTGCCGTATAGCATCATCATGGTACAGCACTGTGCCAGTGCATCTGCTTTGGGGATACGGGAGGCACAGTAGCTTTCGATGCTGTACAG
>JAZOXB010000063.1:0-18093 GCA_045659585.1 Faecousia sp.
CAGGGAGATATTAAAGGCACGCAGGGTGTAGCTTCCCCACCACGATGACGTAACAATTGTAGAGTAACGGGTAACAACAGTCGGTCTTGTTCCGGTCTGTAAAACATCCTTGACCCATCCCTCGGGACGATATTGGTAGCTGCTCTTTACAAGAATGACCGAACCAGCAGGAAGTTGTGCCTTTGTAAATCTGGGTGTGCAATAGAAGTTGGGACTGTTAGAGGCAGTTGTGATGACTTTATTGAAATTGTTGGCGTTTGTGGAATTCCAATATCCGCCCTTATGCAGATCCGGTTTTAGTTGGATGTGATCCTTCAGGTAAATACTTTCCGGTACAAAAATGCGGAAATTTGTCAAAACATCAGCTGCTGTCATAGAGGTTAGGTCAGAATTATCGGTTTTGGAAATATTAAAGGCTCTGAGAGTATAACTCTTCCACCATTTTTCCGTAACCACAACCAACTTGTCGCTAACAACACCTTCACGGCTGGTTTGCTTGGCATCGGTTACCCAACCTTCGGGACGATACTGCCAACCGCTCTTTGCCAGAATGATGGTACCTACAGGTAACTCTGCCTTTGTAAAGCGGTGAGTAGCCCAGTAACGATGGTTAATATCGGAAGAAGTGACCAGTTTGTTGTAATTGGTAGCAGTAGAATGCCAGTAGGCCCCCTTGTTCATGGTGGGAACCAATTCAATATAACCGGAACTGGGGTTGTTACCGCTATACACAGACTTGGAGATCTTCAAAGGGGTAGAGTATGCCTTGTTGACCGCATTAACCGCGACATAGGCGTAGGTATCGCTGACACCGGAGGGAAGATATGTATTCTTAGCGACATCCAGACCGGTAATGGACTTAACAAACATAAGCGCTACCAAGAAACGACCTTGTTCGTAGCTCATATGATAGCCGTCACGGGTTAAAGTATCCCCTACGTAGGAAGAACGCATATTCTGTACAGCTGTACCGTTAGGAATCACACGATCAAAATTACTGTTGGTCAGAATTTTGTTCGTAACCGCCGTAACAATACCGTTATACATCGTTGTCTGGTTTTTGTTATAATTTGCAAAGGAAGAGTGGGTGGAATCCTTCTGATAAGCCCAAGTCATATGCCAAACCAATTTTGTTTTGGAATTGGTCAGCTTGCCTTTTACGTAAGAAATCAGATTGGTAAGATTGCTGTTATAGGTGCTCTCTAAACCACTGTTACCACTGTTCTGCTGCATGGAAACATAGTCCCAAGATCTGGCTTTCAGAGCGGTGCTCATTTTATAACTGCTTGTGGTTTTCCATGTTCCACTGTCGTTATAGTAATAGGTGTAGGATGCGGAATCGTTTTTGGCATTTGTATAGTGGGTAGCCAAGCTACATCCACCAATATAAAGGTTGCCAAGAACGACTTTGGATACCCCAAGAGATCTGGCGATATTCCAGAAATACTGTAGACCATCAACAGAAAAGCTGTTGCCTATGGCTAAAAGGGACAGGGTACCATCTCCGTCCACGTCCCAAGAAGCGGCTGCTTTTGTTTCCGGCTTGGGATTTTCTTCGGCTTGAACGGTTTCCGGGGCCTCCACAGCCAGTGATTGAGGCAGTGTGGCAGACGAAAGCAGTGTAAATGCCAGCAGGATAACAAGAATTTTCTTCAACATATAAGATTCCTCCTGAATATATCTATATTAGAATCCGGGGCTCAATGGTCTCTGGCAACAAGGGAAAGGGCGAGGTCTACCAAGAAGGTGGAGTCGGAAAAATTACGGAGAGCGTCAATCGCTTTCTCGGTTTCTTCTTGTACCATCTGTTCGCATCTTTCGATGCCGTGAATGCGGACAAAGGTATTTTTATTGCCGTCTACACCGGTTGCTTTTCCTAAGAGAGCGGCATCCCCTACCACATCCAAAATATCATCTCGGATCTGGAACGCAAGGCCCAGTGAGTCTGCATAAGCGACGGCGGCCTTTTGCTGTTCTTCGGTACCACCCGCTGCAATTACTCCAAGCTGGCACGCGGCAGAGATCAGCGCGCCGGTCTTTCTGCTCTGGATGGCGTATACTTCTTCAGGGGTGCATTCCCGTTCTTCCGCCGCCATGTCCAATACCTGTCCCCCTACCATGCCGTCTTCTCCGGCGCAGGCGGAGAGTACGGAAACTGCTTGGATCAAACGATCTGCCGGCAGGTTTGCCATGGTCAATTGGCGGAATGCATGGGTCAGGAGACCGTCACCGGCAAGAATGGCAAGGGCTTCGCCATAGATCTTATGGTTGGTGGGCTTCCCACGACGGAAATCGTCGTTATCCATGCTGGGCAAATCGTCGTGGATCAAACTATAGGTATGGATCATTTCTACGGCGGCACCAAAGGGCAAGGCATCCTTAGCCTGTCCTCCGCAAAGTTCGCAGAAGGCTTGGGTCAGAACGGGGCGCAGACGCTTCCCCCCTGCCAGCAGGCTGTATCGCATGGACTCATAAAGACGTCCTTGGGGCACTTCTTCCAAAAAGCAGCTTTGAAGATATTCTTCTATATTACAGATATACTGTTGCAACTGATTATCCTTCATTGTCTTCAAACTCGCTTTCTACAGGTTCGCCGTCAGAGCCTTTGCTAAGTTTCAGAACTTTCAGCTCTGCTTCGTCCAAAAGTTTTGTGCAATGGGAGACTAAAGTTGTGCCTTCTTCAAAAAGAGACAGTGCCTGCTCCAGAGGAACATCTCCCCGCTCCATGCGAGCTACGATTTCCTCTAATCGTGCCATAGAAAGTTCAAAGGATCGAGATTGTTCTGTCATTGAGAAACCTCCTTCACTGTGGCAGTTACACTGCCTTCTCGGAATGAAATGGTAAGATCATCGCCGGGGGTAAGATCCCGACTGTTACGAACCACGTTCCCCTTGCTATCTTTCACAAGGCTATAGCCTCTTGTAAGAACCTTAAAGGGACTCATGGCATCCAATTTTGCTGTCAGGAATATGAAACGCTGCTTTCTTCCGGCAACAGTCCGTTCACCCATATTCCATAATTTTTGCTGTAAATAGTCCAAACGCAATCTGCGGTCTTCTATATAATTTATGGGATCGGTTAATGTTCTGGAGCGAGATATGGAGGAAAGTCTCTGCTTTTCCTGCTTTAGACGTTTGGTAATATAAGCCCTTAAGAGGCTTTGCTTCATAGAAAGTTGCTGTCGAAGCTCCATTTGATCAGGAACAGCAAGTTCTGCACCGTTGGAAGGTGTTGCGGCACGTAGGTCAGCTACGAAATCCGATATGGTTACATCCGGTTCATGTCCTACTGCGGAAATCACAGGGATCTCCGATGCGGCAATGGCATATGCAACTCGCTCATCGTTAAAAGCCCACAGATCCTCCATAGAGCCACCGCCGCGACCTGTTATGATCAGATCTGCCAGTTTATGGGCATTGGCATAACGGATGGCGCCGGCGATCTCTGCAGGGGCTTCCACACCCTGCACTCGAACCGGAAGAAGCTTCACAGTGGCCAGAGGATATCGAGCACGGAGGATCCGTAGCATATCCCGAATGGCCGCACCTGCAGAAGATGTAATAATGGCGATCCGATGAGGATAAGCAGGAATGGACTTTTTACGGGCAGGATCGAAGAGTCCTTGACTCTGTAGATGATTCTTCAGTTGTTCAAAAGCAATATGGAGATCCCCTATTCCATCGGGAACTAAACGACTACAGTAAAGCTGATAGGCACCGTCTCTGGGGAATACGGTGATCCGCCCTGCTGCAATGACTTTCATGCCATTTTCCGGACGGAATCGAAGGGAAAAGGCATTTCCTTTAAACATCACACAGCGTAAAGTGCCGTCATTATCTTTCAGGGAAAAATAGTGATGACCGGAAGGATACAGTTTATAGTTACTGATCTCACCCTTGATCAAAAGATCACCTAAAAATGGATCTTCCTCGAAGCGGCATTTCAAGTATTCATTGATTTGGGAAACCTCATAAATTGGATTCATTATGTTCCCTCCATGCAAGGATCGCAGTTCCAAGGGCATTGTCTCTGGAAAATTCAGGTTCACAGAAGATCGCAGGCAAATGTTTGCATTTGCTACGGAGATAGGTGTTGGAACTTACGCCGCCGGCAAAGACGACTTTACACCCCGGGTAAGCTTTTAGTGCGTTCTCTGTTGCTTTGATAATAGCTCCTACCACACAACGAAGAGCATATCCTGCAGTTTCCGCATTGGAGCCCTTATGATATTGTTCTACTTTATTCTGGACTCCGGACAGAGAAAATTCCGTTCCGTTTACCTTCACCTTGAAAACAGAGGTGTCGGTTGCTTCCTTGCTCAGGGCATCGATCTCTCTGCCGGAAGGAAAAGATAAGCCCAGAAGCTTACCTGTCCTGTCGATCAATTGACCGGCAGAGATATCGGTTGTACCACCGATCTTTTCGCAGTGGACGGATTTTCCTTGGGGTGTTACATATAGAAGCTCTGTAGTTCCACCGGATAAATGCCATGCCAGATGGGGAATGTCCATCAGCTCCATGGCATCGGCAGAGTACAGGGATGCGGCAACATGCATCTGTTGGTGTGCACAGGGATATACAGGCACGCCTAAAGCGGAGCCAAGAACCCTGGCTTGAGATTCACCTGCCAAAAAACATGGCATATAAGAGCCTTCGACCGCACGGGGGCGAGTGCTGACCCCGATTGCATCGATCTGTTGGGCTCCAATATCTGAAAACAGCCTGTCGGTTAATTCCGGCAGGCGTTTTACATGGGCAAACAATGCATCACTCTGTCGAAGCCCCAGAGTTCCCTGAGCGACATCTAACAGCTGTGACACATTATGCCCCCTCTGTCCGTCAAAAACTGCGACAGAGGTGGTATAATTACTGGTATCGAAACCGAGGGCGATCATTCCGTAGCTTCCTCTCGGATGCTTCTGGCAAAATTCCGCAAAATACCGTTAACGAAGGATACAACATCCTCGTCCTCGTACTTTCGGGTCAGATTCACGCACTCGTTAATAGCGACCCCAATGGGTACATCCTCAACATAAAGACCCTCGAAAATAGCAAGTCGCATTGCCGCCTTAATATATCTGGAAATGCGGTGGAGCTTCCAGCCTACAGCGTGCTTGGAAATGATCTCGTCCAATTCGGCACTACGAGCCATAACACCTTCAACACAGCTATGAATATAAGCCACTTGCTTTTTCCCGGGATGCTCTGTATAAATTTCATTCTCCTCTGCAAGACGGGAATAATATTCACCGGATAAACGGGTAGTAATAGCGGTAGCAGGATCTTCTCCGGTGTAATCCAGCTCATAGATCAAATGAACGATCAATTCTCTGACATTGGAACGAGTCATATGTTTACTCCTTATGTATGTTTGGGATATAGATGGGGTCTGTGGTGTAAAATTACTGTGCCACAGGGAACTGAGATGAATATTATTCCTGGGGCTTTGCGGGAGCTTTCGGTACAGCTATGCCGCTAACATTGACATTGACAGCGATGGGACGAGTACCGGACATGTTGGTGACTTCCTCTGCGATGGCTTCCTGTACGGCCTTAGCAACGGTCATAACAGCACTGCCCATCTTAACTACGAGATTGCAGGAGATCTCCATGCCTTCTTCGGTGAATTTGACATCGATACCCTTACGGAACTGCTTTTTGCCGAGGATGTTGCCGATATCTAAGCTTGTACCTGTGGTAAGACCATAAACACCATCCACTTCACGAATAGCAATAGATGCAATAGATGCAATGACCTCCTGAGAAATCATAACGGCACCATGCTCTTCGGCCTGAACTAAATATCCTTTAAAATCTGACATAATAACGACCTTCCCTTCTGTTAAGCAGATAGACTGCATTTTCTCAAATATATTGTATCACATATTTTCAAATTTAACAATAGTTTTTTCACCCACTTTGAGAGGATTCTTTCATTCCGACAAAAAACTGCCATAGTTGCACCCTATGGCAGTTTGATCTGTTATTCGACGCCGAAAATACGGATATCGGACAAGGAATAGTCTGTTTGCGCCATAACGATATCTGCAAGCAGTGAAACATCACCCTGTTGCAATCCCTCTTCCGGCATGGCTACTGCTACGGAGATCCCTTCTTCACTGATGTAGGCCACACAATCCTCATAGCCTTTTGCAATGACCAAACTTTCGATCTGAGACTCTGCCAGTGCTTCGGAAATGATCGCTTCAAGCTTTTGGCTACCGGGAGTTATATCTTCATTTTCTGCATATGCCATAGCTTCTTGCAGAAGTGTGACAGCCTCATCTCTTGCGTTCTGACGGGAAAGTCTCATCTGTGCAAAATATGAGCTCTGAGTGTCCTGTGTGTTTGCGGCTTCAGCCACGGCATTTTCATCTTCTTGAAATACCAGTGTGGCGTCGTCAAGGATCTTATCGGCATCCAGTACATCGGTCAGTTCTACCGATTCCTTCTCGTATAACCAATTCAGGTAGATCCCACCGCAGATCAGAACCATAACAAGGGCGATGACTGCATTTCGTTTCCAAATCTTCATACATATTCCTCCATTACTTCATTTTCAGGATCGTAATATTGTGACTGCTTAAGTTTGTCAATGCGGCAACTGCCTGTGTAAGCTGTAGCTTGATCTGTGCATCCCCTCCCCCTTCGCAGACGATCAAAGCTCCCTGAAAGAGAGGATAGTCCTTATGTGTTACTATCGGTTCATCATATGAACTGCCTTTTGAAATTATAACAGCTTTTTCCGATTGCTCTGTGGTACTTCCCTCCTCTTTGATATTGGTGCTAAGGTCTCGATCGATTAAATAATGAGATGCTTCTCCCTGTTTTAGGGTTAGAACGACTTCTACTTTGCCTACTCCTTGGATTTGAGATAATATTTCTGTCAATCTGGTTTGCATTTCTTTCTCATAGCTTGTGAAGCATTCCGTCTCGTTTGTAAGATTCCCCTGCTCCGATAGGCTTTCCTTGCCGGTATCCGATACTAAAAGAAGCCCTATGCCGATAAGCAGGATCAATATAGGATATTTGTATTTTTTCAGGAGTTGGATCATACGATCCCCTTTGCTTTGCTCATGAGTCATATAGCTCCCACCTTTGGTTTTCTTGGGGTATTCCGAATTCTTGGGTAATATATTCTTCCAGGCTTTGACGCTGCTCCCATGTTAGGATCCCTGTGATCAATACTTTTTCAGGAACCGGATAACCTTCTGTGGAGAGCTCTGCTTGTACGCGGATCGAGGCGTTCATAGATTCTCCTTTTTTACGAATATATTCTTCTGTAAGTGATTTTACCTGCTCTCGTAGCTTGTCTTGATAAAGGGCCTCATATTCCGAGAGTTGGATCTCCTCACGGAACAGATCCTCTATTTCATCCATCAGTGCTTCCGGTTTCACTGTAGCAATAGGTCTTAGCAGCACAAGTAAGACCAGTACCCCAAGGATCATCTGTACAATGGTGTGGAGTCGAGGCTCCTTTATGAGTTCGGTTACAACGACACCAATGAGAACGGTAGCTATAACCGAGGTGAAATATGCAATTAATCCTGTCAAATTACCGTCACCTTTAAAAAACAAACTCCGGAGATCAGCAGTAATGCACTGCAGGTTCCTGTCATGGCCAGTAGTAATCCCATTGCGGTAGAAATATGATCCAGCATTGCTGTATGTTCTTTTACTCCCACGGTTGCAGATACAGCTGTGGTCAGCTTCATAATTAAATACTGAATACCGACTCGAAGAAAGGGAATCACTGTTATACCCAAAATTGCCAATAGTCCGATGATACCAATGGTGTTCTTAATTGCTAAAGCGCTTGATAAAAGAGTTTCCGATGCATCGGATAAAATGCTACCGACAACGGGAACCATTCCGGAAACTGCGGCCTTTGCTGTTTTAATGGCGATTGCATCGGCAGAGCCACTGACTACACCTGTTAGACCAAGAAATCCTGTGAAAATATATAGCAGGATCCGAAGGGATTTTTCAATGAGCCAGGATATGAATTTCCGAATTTCCCCCAGCATAGAGCTTTGCAATGCACATTCGCAAGTAACGATAGCCAGATATAAATATAGGCCGGGAATCAGGATCTTGGTGATCAATCTCATAAACAACTGAGCGAACAGCGTCGTCAATGCCTGTATTCCTCCCGCGGTTACGGGATTCCCGGAAATAGCCATAGCTGATGCCATAGCAGGAAGAAGAATGGCACTGTAATCCGTCAGACTTTGAATCGTTGATTCTGAGAGGCGGATCATGGCACCCATGGCACCCAGGATGCCACCATAGATCCCTAAAGCACCTACGACTACACAGACAGATCGTTTATATCCTGCGGAACTGCAGATCCCACACAGAAGGACTATCATTAAAAGGATGGTGGCGGTTTTACTTCCTTGGTGGATAGCGTTTGTAGATCGACCCAAAGCGTTTAAAAACACAGAAACGATTCCGTTTATCAAATTGGGAGAAGTGGTGTCGATTTCTTTGAGAAGCTCTTGGGAATCGGCGGGTAGTTCTTGGATCAGGGACTCCGGATCCTGCTCGGGAATGGGCTCTGTCGCTCCGACAGATGTACTGCATAGGCTGAATATGAGGATTAGAAGGAAAAGTTTTCTCAAGGCTCTCCTCCCATACTTCCCAATAAAGACAGAACACTCCGAAACAAGGGGATCGAGATGTACATACATAAAACAGAGCCACTGATTTCAATCATCTTGCCGATAGCGGTTTGTCCCGAATCATTGCACACATTGACAGCGATTTGACTCAAAAAACCGATCCCTAAGCATTTTAGGACCGGTTCCAACAGCTCAGCATCTAACCCGCTTAGCTCCCTCAAGTCTTCTACAAAAGCAATAACGGGTTTTAGTGCTTCAAGGAAGAATATTCCAATAAGGATCCCGGCGGATAGTCCCAGTAGGATGGATATTTCCCCACAATGCTTCTTCAAGACTACGGTAAAGATCACTGCCAGCAAACCGATGATCATGACTCGTAGTAGCTCTTGTATCAAAAATGAAACAGCTCCTTTACCAAATCAAATAGCTGAGCGATCTTTTGCACAACGATCAAAAGTACGACTACCAATCCTGCAAGTGTGGTCATGGTCGCCTGTTCTTCCCTTCCGGATCGAACCAAAACCTGATTTAGGATAGATACGATGATACCCACTGCCGCTATTTTAAAAATCAGATCAATTTCCATATTACAATATCAAGATGACAAGAGCGATCCCTGCACAGGCACCTAACAAGGTATAGCTTCTTACCATTGCCTTTTTCTCCGACTCATAGGTTCTAAGTGCATGTTCCACTCTGTCAATGCTTAGTTTCATCATTCGGTTTTCACCGTCAGGATCAAATTGCCCCAGGGCGGTGCTCCATTCGATCAATGCCATCAGACCGTCATTTGGCAAGCTAAGGCTGTTTGTATTCTGCAATGCTTTTTCATGAGCCTTGTGACGAGGAACGCCTTCATCTATGGCTTTTCCCAAATGAATGAAATAGGATCCTACAGGCTTTGGGATCTGTTTTCCTACAATGTTAAGTAGTTTAGGCAACGGATATAGGGTGTAATTCATTTGACAGGCTACCAGCTCCATTCCTCTGCGAAGATCTCTGAGCTGACTCAAGCCTTTGTAGTATTGTTTTGTTCGTGAGTAACCGATCCCCGTAGCACTGCACAATACAAGGATGCTGCCTACGACACGGAGGATTTCCATAATGCCTCCTTATGTAAAGATCGATCTGGATTCAACACGAATAAGTGGTCAAAAATCCCGTTTTCCATAAGTTTACGATAGACCGGGCGAGCGTTAAGATCTCTTAATCCATCGCCGTGAGCGGTGGCAATAAACTTCACGCCGCAATAAGATCCGCGGATCATTGCATCAACATCCTCCTCGGCGGTGATCTCATCCAATGCGACCCAAGTTGGACCCATAGTGCGTATGGTCATATCTATGGCATCTGACTTCTTAACAGAAGACATGATATCAGATGTGGGACCAAGGTCGAATTGAGGAACCCCATCTAAGGATGCGGCAAGTTCCTGCCTTTCGTCAATGACGCAGATGCGTTCACGGTATCGCATGCTTAATTGACGGATCACATCCCGTAACAGGGTTGTTTTGCCTCTTCCGGGAGGCCCCATACAAAGTGCGGAACTACCGGATGACCACAATGTATCAGCAATGGCTGTCCCGATACCGATAATATCCCGTGCGACTCGAATATTGATAGAAGAAATATCTCTGAGGGAACGCAAGCTACCCTCTTTATACACACCTGTGCCACATAGTCCCAGGCGATGACCACCGGGCAGGATCAGAAATCCTTTCCGTAGCATTTCCATGACTCCGTGAGGAGAACGATGAGTGCTTCGATCCATGACATCCTGTATTAGACTTTCGTCCACAAAATATGGTAGCTCTTGCTCTGAATACTCTTTACAAAGACGAATATTTCTGCCTCTGATCAAACGGATCTCTTCCACATCAGATAATGCATCGGGGAAAAGCTTTCCGATCACAGGTAGATAATCAAGCAGATGGTTCATTTGTTCAGACATAGACATCCCTCCCCCATTACATTATGCAGTGGGAGAGGGACTTAGGACAACTTTGAAAAAACAGTGAGAGGATCTGCATTGCAAATTCTCTCACTGTGATTGGGTAGGTATAAATTTATACCGGTTAACGAATGTTCTGAGGAATCTTATAGGTAGGAACGATCTTGCAAACCAATTCGCGGATATCAGCATAGTTATCCTCGCAGGCAGTCTGCAATTCCTGAAGCTGACGGAGAAATACTTTCTGATCGATCTGCAAGGGACTGCCGATATGGATCATATCATTTGCAGTGTTTTGCAGACCTTCTTCGCTCATCAGGATCTCTTCATATAGCTTCTCTCCGGGGCGGAGACCTGTATACTTTACTTCGATATCCACATCGGGTTCAAAGCCGGAAAGTTTAATGAGGTTTCTTGCAAGATCGTCAATGCGAACCGGCTCGCCCATATCCAGAACAAAGATCTCTCCCCGCTGTGCATATGCACCGGCCTGAAGAACGAGGGAAACTGCTTCGGGAATAGTCATGAAGAAGCGGATAATATCCTTGTGAGTGACAGTGACGGGGCCACCGGATTCGATCTGCTTTTTGAACAGAGGGATGACACTGCCGTTGCTTCCCAAGACATTGCCGAATCTAACGGCTACAAAGCGGGTTTCGGACAGCTCAGCCATAGTTTGTACGATCATTTCGCAGATCCGCTTGGAAGCACCCATAATATTGGTGGGATTAACGGCTTTATCCGTAGAGATCAAAACAAAGGTTTTGGTCTGATAACGATTTGCGGCTTCGGCTACATGGTATGTACCAAAAACATTATTCTTGATAGCCTCATTGGGGCTGTCTTCCATCAAAGGAACATGCTTATGGGCTGCTGCGTGGAAAACGATCTCGGGACGGAAAGTCTTAAAGAGAAGATCCACACGCTTTTCATCACGTACGGAGCCAATCTGTGCATAGACATTCAGCTGAGGATAATTCCGACGAAGTTCTTGTTGAATATCATAGGCGTAATTTTCGTAAATATCAAAAATAACAAGCTTAGAGGGAGCGAGTTTGGCGATCTGACGGCACAACTCACTGCCGATAGAGCCGCCACCACCGGTGACGAGAACAGTGCGACCGCTGATATAGTCAGCGATCTGCGTAATGTCGACCTGTACGCTGTCTCTGCCAAGCAGGTCAAGCACATCTACATCACGGATTTTCTGAATATTGACATCTCCATTAGCCAACTGGAAAACACCGGGGAGGATCTTCATGCGACAGCCTGTGGCTTTGCAGTATTCCAAGATCTCTTTACGATCCTTTTGGGTGGCGGTGGGGATGGCAAAAACAATTTCTTCTACATGATATTCTTTAGCCAGTTTTTCGATCATGAAGCGATTACCGGCTACCTTTACATTGTGGATGTACTTTCCCTGTTTGGTGGGATCGTCGTCTACAACACAAACCACACGATTCTTGGATTTGACACTTTTTTGCAGTTCTCTGAGAACCAAGGCGCCTGCTTCACCCGCACCGATCAGCATGGTGCGCTTGGAGTTTTTGTTCTCGCGCAGATCTCGGAGAATATTCCGAATCAAGCGATAGGAGAAACGGGAAATACAGGTAAAGGCTGCCAGGAACAATACATGGAGCATCGGGAAAGACCTGGGTAATGCGATGAGGTCATATCCTACAGCAATCATTTCCAGAATCAGAATAACAAAGACTGCAATGGCAATATGTACAAGTTCTTCCATTCCGGCAAATTTCCAGAGACTGCTGTAAAGTTTCATGGGAATATATACCAAAACGGTTACGACACTGAGAATAGCGGCGTAGGGTAATAAATTAGTATAAAATGCTTCTTTTGCGATTAGTGCAATACTTAAATCAAAGCGACTCAGCAGTGCTAATGCCATACTGGCGCATACAACTATAATATCTACAAGGATCAAGCACAGAACCCTTGCAAACATTTTTAGAAAATCACTGTGTCTTTCCATGACGCTTCTTCCTAAACACGAATATTTTTCTGCTACGCCAAATTGAAAGGAGCTTAAAGATATAGGGGCGCAAAGGGATGATCCAAGTCCAAACTGTTCGATAGATGCGATACAGTATGTTTTGATTGGTCAATTCCCTACCCTTACGAACATAGGCAGTTGCAATAGCAATCATTTGGTCGTGGCGAAGACCGGGCTCCAATGTCCACTGATGGTCTCCGCAACATGTATAAGTGCCATCCTTTTCGCAACGGACGATACGGTGGAGAACAAAAGATCCATCCCGTCTGCGATACAGAGGCAGATCGTTTTTCTTCAGCTTTTCCGGTAAAGGAGAAAGGGTGACTTGATCTCTTCCGCCTAAAATAAAAGGAAACATGCTACTGCCGGTAATGGTCAGCTTAAAAGAGCCGCCGGCCTCCAGAACCTCTTTCATTAAAGGGTAGAGCTCAGCCATGTTGACTTTCTTAACGGAAATATCCGTATGCAGATGATCTACAGAGGGATTACTCAACGCACTTAGCCTCCACCAGCTTCTTGAGGAAAGCCTCAGAGCAGCTACGAGCAGTTTCTTCGTCAACTTCGTACTCCTTAAGAAGGGCGGCAGTCATGCCATCTACATCGGAACCGGTCTCTAAGAGTTTCCAAAGGAATGCACCGGAATCGTTCAAGGTGATCATGCCGTTAAAGTTTAAACAATTGTCGCCGGTGGGAACGACAACATGGGTGCCTGCAATAGAACGGAGTAAGAAACCATCTTTGATCTTCATAGTAAATACCTCTTTCAAATTTCAATAAATTCTTCGAATTATGCGCGGGAAGTTCCGGATCCTGAGATAGAAAGATCTCATAACTGTTTCCTCGATACGCATAAATATTTCAGTATACCCTAAGATTATAACATAGACTCCTATGTTTTGCAATGATAATTTTTCGAATAATACTGTTTTTCTCCAAAATACTCATATTGTTGTCGTATATTTGTTGAATTGTGAAAGAAGCTTAAGATATCATTTCTATAAGAATAATATTTTTTAAAAATTACTAAATTTTCAAGGATTTCTCTTTACAATTTTGAAAGTTATGATAAAATATAGTTATCACAAAGAAAAGGAGAAATTCTATGAAACGCAGTTTATCCATCCTGTTGGCGTTGTGCATGCTTTTGAGTATGCTCCCTGCCACACTCCTCTCGGCATCCGCTTCCCCAAAGGAAGAAGAGCCCCGTATCCTTACCGATGAGGACTATGCTCCCACGAAGTCTCTGTGGGAGGATATCCGCGAAAAGGAAGAAGACCTGAATGCCAAGAGAGCAACCCCCGCTCAGCGTATCGAATCCATTATTGCAATGGTTGAGGCTTCCGACAACTATGTAGAAGGCTCTCTCGAACGCAACCCCGACAACTTCACCTGGAAAACAGATGAAGGTATTGCTTGTATCTACATCTACGATGATCAGAAAGAAGATCGTGGCGGTTCCGGTGCAGATCCCGTTGCTGTAGTCGGTAGCGGTATCGAAACCATTTCTTACGCCAAGAAGGGTCATCCCTCCGGCATCAATGTCGGTCTGGTCGGCCCCTGGTACGGCATTGACGGCGACTTCGACAGCACCTACGGTGTTGGTAGCTACGAATCCTTCGCCAAGAAGATTGCACAGGCTACCGGTGGTACTGTTACCATCTACAAAAAGTACGCAGCAAACATCGACGCAGTTGCCGATGTCATCCAGAACAGTGCATTTGCGCTGATCGACTCTCACGGTACTTATAACTATACCTCCGGTCGTTGGAGATCCTACCTCCGTCTCAGCACCAACTCCGGTATTACCGATAAGGACTATGAGAACGGCGATTGCTACTACAACGGTTCCTATTACCAGGGTGATGCATTCATGGTCACCGGTGGTGCTATCAGCAACCATATGGAAGAAGATGCTCCCAACAGCTTCGTATGGATGGGCATTTGCTCCGGTATGCGTTATGATACCATGCAAGCTCCCCTCCGCGCCCGCGGTGTTGAAGCATGTATGGGCTTCTCCCGTACCATTTCCTTCGAGTGGGACAGATATTGGCTGTCCAAGTTCGTTTCTTCTATTGTTGACGGTAATGATGTTGCCACCGCCGCCGCATACATGAAGTCAAAGCACGGCAAGTGGGACCGCAATACCGAATCTGCCTACAACACCTACCAGAAGGCTGTTGATCAGGGCAAGGCATTCCCCATCTTTGTATCTAACGAAGACCCCTATCCCTCCGACGAGACCCAGACCGAATTCCCCTACGACGTACAGATCATTCAGAATGTTTATTCTACCTGGAAGCTGTACTGCCCCCATACCTATGGAAGCTCCTTCTCTGCAGGCTATGCCGCAACCTGTACTGCTGCAGGTCAGAAGGATTGCTACACCTGTAATCATTGCGGTGCCAAGTTTACCGATGCCGCTATGACTCAGCTGGCAACCAATGCTACCATTGCCGCTCTGGGACACAGCTATTCTAACGGAGTATGTACCCGTTGTGACCATGTTTCCGGTATCACTCTTCGCCATTTCTGGGCAGGCAGTGAGGAAGCCAAGTTCTCTTGGACTCATCAGAATGCATCTGCATCCGGCCTGGATACCTCCGATAACGGTGTACTTTATTCCACCTCTAACGGTAATGACCATTATTTCCACATGACTTCCGGTACCGGCTCCATTGCACATAGCGTTAAGAGCGGTGATGTGATCGAGGTTCGTTACAGAACTACCAATGTCCCCTCTTCCCTGCGCAATACCACTCAGTCCTTTGAGTTCTGGTATACCACCACTTCTAACGATAGTTCCTTCGGCAGTAGCATGGTTTACAAGGCAAATGCTACCATTCAGGAAGGCACTTGGCAGACCGTACAGTTTACTCCCTCTACCGGCATTACTCTGAAGCGTATCATGTTCGATTTCCTCCAGGAAAGCAAGGGCTTCTCCGGAACTAAGCTGGAGATCGATTATGTATTCATTGGACCTTCCGCAAGAAGACCCTCTCAGAATGCAAAGAATACCCTTCTGTTTGACTACACCAAGAAGTTCACCGACGAGCTCCGCTATGCAGGCTCCGTTTATAATGACCGTAACTATGACAACGGTAACTGGGGCGGCAACGGCATCGGCACCGTTTCCTACAACGGAACCGAGATGGTAGTTCCCGTTACCTCCGGCGCAACCTCCTTCTCCGTAAAGACCACTGATGGCAAGCTCAATGCTTCCGCTACTCCCCTGTCCTACACCCCCGCCGCTAAGGATATGATCCAGGTTCGCGTAAAGCTCAATAACCTGCAGGCTGTTGCCGGTAAGGATGCAAAGCTGGTTGCTACTTATATTAAGAACAACGGCACTACCGCTACTGCAGAACTGACTAAGTTGAACGCTTCCAACTTTAACGGTGAGTATTTCACTGTGACCGCATATCTTGACAATGGATTTACCGCCGCTTCCGTCATTAACGCCATTGGTATCGGCTTTGAGAACGTTACCAATGTCAGTGGCAAGTCCGGCTCTGTTTCCGTTGACTACATTGCTGTTGGTCAGTTGGCTTCCCTCCCCGTTCCCACTGTTCCCTGCACCGTAACCTTCAAGGACGAAGCAGGCAATGTTCTGGAGACCGTATCTGCTACCGTAGGCGGCTCTGTTTCCTACAGTGGCTCTACTCCCGCTAAGGCATATGATTCTGCTAACCACTACACCTTCGCCGGTTGGAAGACCGCCGATGGCGCTGTTGCCGATCTGACCAAGGTCAGCGGTGACCTCACTGTTTTCGCTTCCTTCAACACTGTGGCTCACAGCTATGAAGAAGAAGTCATTGCAACTCCCGACTGTACCGCTACCGGCCTCATCCGCTACAATTGCTCCGGTTGTGATTACAGCTATGTTGGAGATCCCATTCCCGCTCTGGGTCATACTGTAGTTACCGACAAGGGCTATGCCGCAACCTGCACTGCTCCCGGCATGTCCGATGGTTCTCACTGCTCCGTATGTAATACTGTTCTTGTTGCTCAGACCGTGATCCCCGCAAAGGGTCACACTGAGATGGTTATCCCCGGCTACGCCGCAGGTTGCTTGAACTCCGGTTTGACCGATGGCATTTCCTGCTCCGTTTGCAAGACTGTGATCCGGTCCCAGCAGCCCATTGCTCGTCTTGGTCACGAATATAAGTACACCGACAACGGTGATGGCACCCATGACGGCAAGTGCATCCGTTGCGATAAGACCCAGACCGGCAAGGCCCACACTGTAGAAAATGGCGTATGTACCCTCTGCGGTAACGGCGGCGCTGTTGCTCCCGAAGTTGACGAGACCATCGCAATCGGTCATACTCTGAATCTGGCAAGTGATATCTCCATTAACTATGCAATCAGTGCCAAGACTCTGAATGCTTATGACAGCTTCTATCTCTCCTGCGTAATGCCTGTTTATGAGGGCAACACCTATACCGGTACCACTACTGTTGAAATTCAGCCTGAGCTGAAGGGCAGCTACTATTACTTCACTCTGGAAGGCATCACCGCAGTCCAGATGAACAACATCATCGAGGCTACCGTCCATATGGAAAAGGGACAGGATAAGTTCGTTTCCAACATAGATTCCTACAGCGTTGCAACCTATGCATACAGCCAGCTGAAAAAGACTTCTGCAAGCTCCGCACTGAAGGAACTGTGTGCAGAACTCCTCCGCTACGGTGCAAAGGCTCAGATCTATAAGGAATACAGAACCGATGCTCTTGTTGATGCTTCTATGACTGCAGAGCAGATTGCTCTTCTGAAGGACATTGAGTCTGTTGTATTTGCAGATATCAATGAGAATCTGAATGATCTTGCAGCACCTTCTGTATCATGGGTTGGTAAGTCTCTGACCCTCAACAGCAAGGTAACCCTGAAGTTCATCTTCGATCCCTCTGCTTATGCAGGCAAGGTCGAGGATCTGACTCTTAAGGTCAGCTACGAGGATATTAACGGAAATGCTGTTACCAAGAAGATCTCCGGTGTTCAGGTATATAATGCTTCTAAGAACTGGTATTCCATCGATCTGGATACCCTTCTGGCCTCTGAGCTGAGAAGTGTTCTGTCTGTTGCTCTGTACAGCGGTGATACTCAGGTTTCTGCAACCATTCTCTATAGTGCAGATACTTACGGAAATGGCAAGTCCGGCAACCTCTTGACTCTGTGCAAGGCTCTGTTCTCTTACTCCGATACCGCAAAGGCATTCTTCCTCAATAACTGATCGAACGAATTTACAGGCCCCATCTGCCAATGGCAGATGGGGCCGCAGCGTGTCAAAAAAGTGGCAATCGTCAAAATGCAAGTTTTGGCCATTGCGGTTGATTTGCAAATATAATCCTAAGGGCAAAGCCTATGAAATTACCTGTAAAGGCTTGCGTTGCAAGGCATTTTGACTTACTTCGCAAAACGAGCTCTACCGTACCATCGTACGCCGACGACCTCGTTTTGCTCGTCTTGCCGCTCTTTTGAACGCTGACAGACTGTCAAAAAACAAGTT